>NZ_RJPJ01000007.1:0-120170 GCF_003943395.1 Streptococcus oralis
GGGGGGGGGGTATACTGAAGGTGATACATTTTAAATAATGAGGAGGCACAAGATGTCAAGAATAAAGCGTTATAAACATGATCGAAAAAAAGCTATCAAGCTAGAGAAACTTGCTTTGCTTGGTCTAGCAGCTGTGACGGTTGGTCTGGCTGGAGCAAGCCTTGCACAGGCAGAGGAAACGGTAGCAGAAGCACCAAAAACCCTAGTTGATACCCCAGAAGCTAAGGAAAAGGAGCAAACAGCAGAAAAAAATACAAACTCTACTGTGGAAACTTCTAGTCAACTACCAGATAAAGAAAAGAAGACGTTTGAGGGAGAGAAACCCGCTCTGCATACCGTTACCTTTGACGTGGTTGAAATATATCATTTTGGTTGGGGAGAAGGTGAATTGTCCCGCAAAACAATCACACTCAAGCCAGAAGAAAGCTATACCTTGAAGGCCAATACCTATAAGGATTTTGAGCTTAGTACTTATTATAACTATGAGGAAAACCTTAAGAATATCGGCAGAACCATTACCAATGACGGCTCTGAGCAAATCCAAGAGGAGTATGTAATCACCTTCCATGAAATTGTCAGAGAAGTTCCAAACCCTACAGATCCGACCAGTCCCGATATCTATGCCAGTAAGATAGATCATGATACAATAGTAAAGGTATTTCATGTAATAGATTGGGATGAGCAGACCCGGAAAGGACAGAGTGGGTTGTCGAAAACGTATCGCCTTCCCCTTGGGAAACGCTTTGACCCTAAAGACCTTGCAAATCCTGCCTATGGAACCTTGTTGAAGTATGAAGTGTCTGATACTGCTACAGGGAGAGTAGTAGTAAGTGTATACTACAAATCTCACCCCAAAGAGACCCTCGTTTCTCCTACGACGAACGTCTCTGTTGCTCTAACGGGAGCAGATGTTGCGGCGGTTGATAAGATTGTAGCGGACAAGGTTTTAGATACCACTATTCTGGCTAAACTCCCAGCAGAACTTCCAGCCAAAAATGTTGAACTTTACGATGTTAAGACTCAAAAGGCAGATGGTAGTTTTGTACAAATTTCAGGAGAAGCAACTGTAACGATTCCTGTGGATCCTAATCGTAAAGTAGAAAAAGTAATCTACTTCTTACCAGAAACGGGAGCAGTTGAGGAACTGCCGTTTGAATTGAGTGCTGATGGGAAATATGTTCATTTCAAAGTTTCTCATTTTTCAAATTATGGAGTTGTTTATCAATCTCAAGACACTGAGAAACCAAATCCACAGCCTAACCCTACGCCACAGCCAGATCCAGCACCACAGCCTAATCCTGTACCTCAACCAGATCCAGCACCACAGCCGAACCCAGCACCGCAGCCAAATCCAGCACCACAACCGGAACTAAAACCAGAACTAAATCTGAAACCTCAGGATAATGGTAAGGATAAGGATTCTAAGAATCTGTCTGAGGAGCCTAAAAAAATTGAAGATGTGAAGTCTGATCCATCTAAGAAAGAAATAGAAAAGACTGAAGATAAAGAAAAAACTTTACCAAAAACAGGAGAGAGTAGTAGTCTTTTAGGTTCAGTTGGAGCAGTATTACTAGGAATGATGACGCTCTTTAAATTCTCTTTCAAGAAGAAAAGAAACTAGTGTTTATTAAAAAAAGTTGAATAAAAGCTTCATGCTCTGTTAAACTATGGGGATGGCTTATATACTAAAACGCATAAAATCAGGTTAAAGGTAGCCATAATTTTATGCGTTTTTACTATTTAAAGAGTTTCATCTAGTTTCATTTATATTTCTATTAACGCTTAGACCAGGTGCGTTTCATAAAGAGCAGCAAAATTGGGTAAATCTCTAAGCGGCCTGCAATCATTGCAAAGGAAAGCAGGATTTTAGAGATGGGACTAAAGATGGCAAAACTCGATGTTGTACCTAGAATAGGTCCGATATTGTTAAAACAGCTGAAGACAGCACTGGTCACGACTAGAAAATCATTGCTATCAAGACTGACGATAAAGATGAGAGAGAGTATAATCATCACGTAGATGGCAAAATATTTAAGAATCTTGTGCTGGGTATCCTTGTCAATCACAGTTTTGTTGATATGTAGAGTCAAGACACGGTGAGGGGATAAAATAGATAAAATCTGATTTTTGGCAATTTTTGTGAGGATGAGTCCACGGATAATTTTGAGACCACCAGCAGTTGAACCAGCTGAGCCACCGATTCCCATGAGGAAGAGGAGGATAAACTGGGAGAAGAGAGGCCAGTTGGTAATATCTCCGTAACCAAATCCAGTTGTCGTGATGATATTGGATACTTGGAAGAGAGCCATCTCAAAACTCTTAGAGACACCTTGGTAAAGGTGGAGGGTATTGAGAGTAATCAAACCTGTAGACACTAGGACAATAATCACATAAGCCCGCAGTTCTTCATCTCCAAAGAAGGCCTTGACCCGACGGAGCATGAGGTAGTAGTAGAGATTAAAGTTAACCCCAAAAACCAGAACTCCGATACTAACTAGATAGGTGATGAGTGAGCTACCATAGTGGGCAATTCCGTCGTTATAGACGGTAAAGCCCCCAGTTCCTGCTGTTCCCATAGCGATGACAAAACTATCATAGAGAGGCATGCCTGCTAAGTAGTAGATGACCACAAAAAGGGAGAAGAGAGCCAGATAAAGCAGATAGAGAATCTGGGCAGTGTTTTTTAGCTTGGATACGACCTTGCCAAAGACAGGTCCAGGGACCTCAGCCTTCATCACTTCCAAGTGGCTATTCTTGGCATTGTCCATAATGGCAAGTGCAAAGACAAGCACCCCCATCCCTCCGATCAAGTGGGTGAAACTTCGCCAGAAGAGGAGGGAACGACTGAGAACGGAAACATCTGTTAGGATAGTAGCACCAGTCGTTGTAAAACCAGAGCTAATCTCGAAAAATGCATCGATGATGTTGGGAATTTGTCCTGAAAAGACAAAGGGTAAGCCACCAAAGAAAGACCAGAGAATCCAACAGAGGGCAACGATTAAGACTCCCTCCTTGGCGTAAATCCGTTGATTTTTAGGTTTCCGTAAAACGCCAAGACAACCAAGAAGGACTAATATTCCAATCGTAGAAAAAAGAGCTATAAATACTTGGCTGGATTCTTGGTAATAGGTCGCTACACCAACAGGTACTAGAAGGAGAGCTGCCTCAATCAAGAGAAGTTTTGAGAGGAGGTAACGAATCATACTTTTATTCATTTCTTACCTCTCAATCAAATCATAGATTTTGGTGATGTTTGGTAGCAAGGTGGTCACCAGTAATTGGTCTCCGACCTCCAGTGTATCCTCTCCAGTCGGGAAGATTGTTTTTCCTTTTCGAATAATGGCTGCAATGAGAATGCCCTTCTTCAATTTCAGATGAGAAAGAGGCTTGGCAGTCATTTTATTAGCTTCCTTGATATGGAATTGTAGGGTTTCAATCTGGCCGTTTGCGAGATGGTGCATGGCTTGAAGGTCTGAGTATTGGGCATTAACCCGTCCTCGGATAAAGTGCATAATGGTATCCACTGCGATGATTTTTGGGGTGATGATACTTGAAAAATCAGGTGCATGGATGATTTCTAGAAGGCTGGTCCGGTTGACCTTGGTGATGTTTTTCTGGACGCCAACACGGTCGAGGAACATAGAGGTGATGATGTTTTCCTCATCAACCCCAGTTAAGGTTGCGACCGCATCATAGCTAGGAGCACTTTCTTCTAGTAAGATATCTTTTGTAGTCCCATCTCCCTGGACAATATAGAGATTTGGGAATTTTTCACTAAAGAAACGGGCTCTTTCAGGATTGATTTCGATGACCTTGGTGTCAATCCGGCTGTCTTTCAAGATGCCGACGAGATAGTAGGCAATTTTTCCAGCTCCAACGATAAGCAAGCTTTTCACTGCACGTGATTTGAAATAGTTGTGGAAAAGCATCATATCTACACGATTTCCCGTAACAAAAATCCGATCCTTGTCCTGGATAGTAACATCACCACTTGGAATCATGAGTTGATGGTCTCTTTCCATAGCACAGACAATGATGTTGCCAAATTTTTTACGGAAGTCTGAGATTGGCATTTGACAAAGACCACTAGAATCTTTGATAACAAACTCCATCAGGCTGACACGACCTCCAGCAAAACGTTCAACTGAGAGGGCATTAGGGAAATCGATGATATTTGAGATGGCACGGGCTGCTAGGAGTTCTGGATTAACGATAAGTGAAAATCCAAGAATATTTTTCTCTTTAAAATAGGCATTAGAGTATTCAGGATTTCGCACTCGAACGATGGTTTCTTTAGCGCCCATTTTTTTAGCAAGTACCGCTGAAATCATATTCACTTCATCGTGTTCGGTTAGAGCGATAAAGATATCACACTCTTGGACGCCGGCTTGCTCCAAGATGGCAAAGTCAGCACCATTTCCAAGGAGGCCCATGATATCAAAGCGACTGACAATATGGTTAAGTACAGTTTCATTTTGCTCGATGAGGACAACGTCATGGTTTTCCGCTACTAGTGAACGACAGAGGGCAAAACCGACTTTCCCTCCACCAACAAGGACAATTTTCATATAAAAAACCTACTTTTTCATGATGTAACTATCATACCCTTTTTTAGCAAAAAATGCACTTGCCAAGCCAATTTTTGAAGGAAGAAAGGTCTTTTCCAAGTTTTTGAAGATAAACTTGCTTAACTTCTATGACAATGTCTCTGATTTGAAGTGATTTTACTCTCTTGATAAGGCTATTCTGAAAGAGAATGAGCAAGCATGAAATTATCATCAAAAAAAGTAAAAAAATCAAGTCGTTTCTATTGACATTGATTCTGAAAGTGTTATACTAAGAAAGTAGTTTCGCTGATTTACTTCAAACCTGTTGTGAGGTAAGTTAACGATGCCTTAACCACGCTGTTTGCTGAGCTTGACTCCGGGCAGTGTGGCTATTTTTTTGCAATGATAAAAGGAAGCCCGTCATGACAAATCACATTGTATTATTTGAACCTCAGATTCCACAAAATACAGGCAACATTGCGCGTACTTGCGCTGCGACCAATTCCCCCCTCCACATCATCAAGCCAATGGGCTTTCCCATTGATGATCGCAAAATGAAGCGAGCAGGTTTGGATTATTGGGATAAGTTAGAGATTCATTTTTATGATAACTTGGCAGACTTTATGTCTCAGATGAAAGGGCAGGTCTACCTGATTTCGAAGTTTGCGGAAAAGGTCTATTCTGAAGCAGATTTGGCAAGTAGTGAGGAACATTATTTTCTTTTTGGACGTGAAGACAAGGGCTTGCCTGAGGATTTTATGCGCGAACATCCCGAAAAGGCTCTCCGTATTCCTATGAATGATGAGCATGTCCGCAGTCTCAATGTTTCCAATACAGTCTGCATGATCGTCTACGAAGCTCTCCGTCAGCAGAACTTTGCAGGTCTTGAGCTTGTTCACACCTATGAAGCAGATAAATTGAAATAATCAAAATGCTTGCACTTGCAAGCGTTTTTTGTTATGATTAGAGGGTCTTCAGGGCTGGGTGTGATTCCCGACCGGCGGTGACTTTAATACTCTTCGAAAATCCAATTCAAACCACGTCAGCTTCGCCTTGCCGTACTCAAGTACAGCCCGCGGCTAGCTTCCTAGTTTGTTCTTTGATTTTTATTGAGTATCATTAGGAAAAAATTTTTCCTTTAAAACTTTGTTGACAAGCTTTGCCTAACCAAAAGTTATGCCTACAGCTTGTCGCCTAGTCTAGAAGAAAAAACTCTATTTCCTTTCCTTAAAGAAGTCCGCGAGCGCAAGCTGATGTGGTGAGATTCCACAACCGACAGTATAGTCTGGATGGGAGAAGACGAAAGAATAGCTTTGTCTGTTCTGATAGATTTATAGCTAAACTGTAACCGCTTGCTCAATAGAGTAAGAGGGAGCTTTTGGGATATAAAAAGTGAGAATAGATAGAGGGATCCTTTCCAACTTCTTCTGATTTTATAGAAAATTGGAGGAACCTGTTATGACAAACACACGTCGACTTTCGACCATTGCGATTTTATCAGCCATTTCATTTGTGCTGATGTACTTTGACTTTCCGCTCTTGCCAGCGGCGACCTTCCTCAAGATCGAGTTTAGTATCTTGCCAGTCCTTGTGGGCTTGGTGGTGATGGATTTGCCAGCTGCACTAGGAATCCTCTTGCTTCGCTCACTCTTGAAGTTGCTTCTGAATAGCCAAGGAGTGAACACCTACATTGGTTTGCCAATGAATATCGTAGCTTTGGGAGTTTTTGTTATCGTATTTGCTTTGATTTGGAAAAAGGAACGGACAACCCTTCGTTTCCTACTAGCATCTCTAGCGGGAACCATCGGATTGACTGCTGCGATGTTGGTTCTCAACTATGTTTATGCTGTTCCTTTGTACGCGCAGTTTGCTAACTTTGATATTGGAAAAATTTTGGGACTTTCCAACTACCTAATGACCATGGTATTACCTTTTAACTTGATTGAAGGTATCATCTTTGCCGTTTCATTCTGGTTGTTATACGTCCTCTTGAAATCAACCTTAAAACATTATGAGAGATAAACAAACATTTTTAATGAAGGGCAGTTTTGCCCTTTTACTTTTCGCCCTTCTTGGCTATATGGTTAAGTTCTATCCTGAAACGCTGGTCGGTTTTGATCAACCGATTCAGACTGCCCTTCGTGGGGACTTACCAGATTATTTGACAGTTCTATTCCGTGCGCTTACGCATTTGATTGATATCCCGGTAATCATCACCTGGGTTGCCATTGCAGCCTTTATCTTTTATCGTAAGCAGTGGAAGATAGAAAGCTACTTCATGGCGGGTAATCTAGCCTTAGCTGGTCTTTTAATCGTGACCTTTAAAAACATCTACCAGCGCCCTCGTCCGGCTATCATACACCTAGTCGAGGAGAAGGGCTTTTCCTTCCCAAGTGGCCATTCTCTGGCAGTGACGCTGATGGTAGGTACTCTGATTGTCATTCTCAGTCAACGGATTAAAGATCCGGTTTGGAGAAAAATTGTACAAATCGTCCTTGGCTTCTACCTCGTCAGTGTACTGTTATCTCGGGTCTATCTGGGAGTTCACTACCCATCAGATGTTCTTGCCAGTTTCTGTGTAGGTTTGGGAGTCTTGTTTATCGAATTTCCTCTCTATGACAAGCTTCGCTTCCAATGGCGATTTAAAGGCAAGCAGAAGTGAGATAGGTCTTGCAAGAATGGTAAAAATCTGATAAACTAAGTAGTAATTGAATAGGAATCCGCAAGACTAGTAACTCAAGGGAAGTATATCAGGGAGGAGAGCCATGACTGCAAGCTCTCTATATGAAAGCTGGGTGAATTCACTTGCGCATGGATTTAGAAATGAAGGTCTGACTTGTCAGATGAAAACGGATGGTACCGCGTGTCAACGCTCCGAGTGGAGTTTTTGGCATGTGGTTTTCTTTTTATCTACGAGAGACTGATGGAGGAATTATGTCAACTATTGAAGAACAATTAAAAGCGCTTCGAGAAGAAACGCTGGCTAGCTTGAAGCAGATTAATGCTGAAAATGAAAAAGAGATGCAAGACTTGCGTGTCTCTGTCCTTGGTAAAAAAGGGTCGCTTACTGAAATCCTCAAAGGAATGAAAGATGTGTCTGCTGAGATGCGCCCAATCATCGGGAAACACGTCAATGAAGCTCGTGATGTCTTGACGGCAGCCTTTGAAGAAACAGCTAAGCTCTTGGAAGAAAAGAAAGTCGTAGCTCAACTAGCAAGTGAGAGCATCGATGTGACACTTCCAGGTCGCCCAGTTGCGACGGGTCACCGTCACGTTTTGACACAAACCAGTGAAGAAATCGAAGATATTTTCATTGGGATGGGTTACCAAGTCGTGGATGGTTTTGAAGTGGAGCAAGACTACTACAACTTCGAGCGTATGAACCTTCCAAAAGATCACCCAGCTCGCGATATGCAGGATACTTTCTACATCACAGAAGAAATCTTGCTTCGTACTCACACGTCTCCAGTTCAGGCGCGTGCGATGGATGCTCATGATTTTTCAAAAGGTCCTTTGAAAATGATCTCACCAGGACGTGTGTTCCGTCGTGATACGGACGATGCAACCCATAGTCACCAATTCCACCAAATCGAAGGATTGGTTGTTGGGGAAAACATCTCTATGGCTGACCTTCAAGGAACGCTTCAGTTGATCGTCCAAAAGATGTTCGGTGAAGAACGTCAGATCCGTTTGCGTCCATCTTATTTCCCATTCACAGAGCCATCTGTTGAGGTGGATGTTTCTTGCTTCAAGTGTGGTGGAGAAGGCTGTAACGTATGTAAGAAAACAGGTTGGATTGAGATTATGGGGGCCGGTATGGTTCACCCACGTGTCCTTGAAATGAGTGGAATCGATGCGACTGTTTATTCTGGATTTGCCTTTGGTCTTGGACAAGAGCGCGTAGCCATGCTCCGTTACGGAATCAACGATATTCGTGGATTCTATCAAGGAGATGTCCGCTTCTCAGAACAGTTTAAATAAGATTGAAACCTGAAACACAGTCCTATACAGTCCTAGTCATTTTCTCTCGATGAGAATAGTAAGGACTGACTCGAAGAAAAAGAAAGGAATTGAAAAGGTCCCACTTGGTAGGATCTTACAATCAGAATTATGCTTGTATCTTATAAATGGTTAAAAGAGTTGGTGGACATTGATGTGCCATCACAAGAGTTGGTTGAGAAAATGTCAACTACAGGGATTGAGGTCGAAGGTGTCGAATCACCGGCTGCCGGTCTCTCAAAAATTGTCGTCGGTGAGGTTTTGTCTTGCGAAGATGTGCCAGAAACTCACTTGCATGTCTGTCAGGTTAACGTTGGCGAAGAAGAAGCCCGTCAAATCGTCTGTGGTGCCCCAAATGTGCGTGCTGGTATCAAGGTCATGGTGGCGCTTCCGGGAGCCCGTATCGCGGACAATTACAAGATTAAAAAAGGGAAAATCCGGGGTCTTGAGTCACTTGGGATGATCTGTTCGCTGGGCGAATTAGGAATTTCTGACTCAGTTGTACCAAAAGAATTCGCAGATGGTATTCAAATCTTGCCTCAAGATGCAGTACCAGGTGAGGAAGTCTTCTCATATCTAGACTTGGATGATGAAATTATTGAACTTTCAATCACTCCAAACCGTGCAGATGCTCTATCTATGCGTGGAGTAGCGCACGAAGTGGCAGCTATCTATGACAAGGCAGTTAGCTTTAAGGAATTCAGTTTAACAGAAACAAATGAAAGTGCAGCAGATGCCCTTTCTGTAAGCATTGAGACAGACAAGGCACCTTACTATGCGGCTCGTATCTTGGACAATGTAAGCATCGCACCAAGTCCACAATGGTTGCAAAACCTTCTTATGAACGAAGGCATCCGTCCGATTAACAATGTCGTAGACGTAACCAACTACATCCTGCTCTACTTTGGTCAACCAATGCATGCCTTTGACTTGGATACCTTTGAAGGGACTGACATCCGTGTGCGTGAAGCGCGTGCTGGTGAAAAATTGGTGACCTTGGACGGTGAAGAACGTGACTTGGAAACAAATGACATAGTCATCACTGTCGCAGACAAGCCAGTAGCCCTTGCAGGTGTCATGGGTGGTCAAGCAACAGAAATCTCTGAAAATTCTAGTCGCGTTGTCCTTGAAGCTGCTGTTTTTAATGGCAAATCCATCCGCAAGACTAGCGGACGCCTCAACCTTCGTTCTGAGTCGTCTTCTCGCTTTGAAAAAGGCATCAATGTGGCAACTGTTAACGAAGCCCTTGATGCGGCAGCTAGCATGATTGCAGAACTTGCAGGTGCGACGGTGCGTAAGGGTATCGTTTCAGCGGGTGAACTTGACACTTCTGATGTAGAGGTTTCTTCAACTCTTGCTGATGTCAACCGCGTCCTTGGTACGGAGCTTTCATATGCTGATGTGGAAGATGTCTTCCGTCGTCTTGGCTTTGGCCTTTCTGGCAATGCAGAATCATTTACAGTCAGCGTACCACGTCGTCGTTGGGATATCACCATTGAAGCAGACCTCTTTGAAGAAATCGCTCGTATCTATGGATATGACCGCTTGCCAACCAGTCTTCCAAAAGACGATGGTACAGCTGGTGAATTGACTGCGACACAAAAACTTCGCCGTCAAGTTCGTACGATTGCTGAAGGGGCAGGATTGACAGAGATCATTACCTACGCTCTAACAACACCTGAAAAAGCAGTTGAGTTCACGGCTCAACCAAGTAACCTTACAGAACTTATGTGGCCAATGACAGTGGACCGTTCTGTCCTCCGTCAAAATATGATTTCTGGTATCCTAGATACAGTTGCTTACAATGTGGCTCGCAAGAACAAAAACTTGGCCCTTTACGAGATTGGAAAAGTCTTTGAACAAACAGGTAATCCAAAAGAAGAACTTCCAAATGAAATCAACAGTTTTGCCCTTGCCTTGACAGGCTTGGTTGCTGAAAAAGATTTCCAAACAGCAGCAGTTCCAGTTGATTTCTTCTATGCTAAAGGAATCCTTGAGGCCCTCTTTGCTCGTTTGGGACTCCAAGTAACCTATACGGCAACATCTGAAATCGCTAGCCTTCACCCAGGACGTACAGCCGTGATTTCACTCGGTGACCAAGTTCTTGGTTTCCTTGGCCAAGTGCATCCAGTCACTGCTAAGGCTTACGATATTCCAGAAACGTATGTAGCTGAGCTCAACCTTTCAGCCATCGAAGCTGCCCTTCAACCAGTTGCTCCATTTGTGGAAATCACGAAATTCCCAGCAGTTAGCCGTGACGTTGCCCTCCTTCTCAAGGCAGAAGTGACTCACCAAGAGGTTGTGGACGCTATCCAAGCTGCAGGCGTAAAACGTTTGACAGATATCAAACTCTTTGACGTCTTCTCAGGCGAAAAATTGGGACTTGGTATGAAGTCAATGGCTTATAGCTTGACTTTCCAAAATCCAGAAGATAGCTTAACGGACGAAGAAGTCGCACGCTATATGGAAAAAATCCAAGCATCGCTCGAAGAAAAAGTCAATGCAGAAGTGCGTTAAAGTATCAATCCATCCTTTGGGGTGGATTTTTGCTTTTCAAATAACAATTCAGGATCAAAAATAGACAGTTGAGGAAAAAGTCCTCCCGGATAGTCTTTAATGGATTATACTAAAGCTATCACTGAAGCACTTAAAATCCTTAGAGACGATATTATTTACTATAAATTATTATGTTAAAAATGTACATAAATCCTTGTAAAGGCTATCAAAAAGGAGTATAATGAGTGCAAGACATTTCGGAGGTGAAAGATGCTAGAAGTAAGAAGTCTAGAGAAAAGTTTTGGACCCAAGCAAGTTTTGTTTGGTATTGACTTTCAAGCGCGACCAGGTCGTATTTTGGGATTAGTCGGGAAAAATGGTGCTGGGAAGACAACGATTTTCCACAGTATTTTGAAGTTTTTAGAATATCAAGGAGAAATCAGTCTAGATGGTCAGGATATTCGTCAAGAGACCTATGCTCGGATTGGCTATCTGCCTGAAGAACGCAGTCTCATGCCTAAATTGACAGTCCTTGAACAAGTTCGCTATTTGGCGACTCTAAAAGGTATGGATGCTAAGGAAATCAAGGAAAAACTTCCTCAATGGATGAAGAGGTTGGAAGTGAAAGGGAAGCTGACAGATAAAATTAAGAGTCTGTCAAAAGGAAATCAGCAGAAGATTCAGCTCATTATTACTCTGATTCATGAGCCAGACTTGATTATCTTGGATGAGCCTTTTAGTGGATTGGACCCAGTCAATACTGAATTGCTAAAGCAAGTCATTTTTCAAGAAAAAGAACGTGGGGCAACCATTATCTTTTCTGACCATGTCATGACCAACGTCGAGGAGCTTTGTGACGATATTCTGATGATTCGAGATGGCCGTGTGGTCTTGCATGGGCCGGTTCAGGATGTCCGCAATCAATACGGGAAAACGCGTCTCTTTGTTTCAAGTGAACGAAGCAAGGAAGAATTGGAAAATCTTCCTCATGTCAAACAGGTGAGCTTGACTAAACAAGGCAGTTGGAAATTGATCTTGGAGGATGAGAGCGCTGGAAGGGAACTCTTCCCAATCTTGACTCAAGGGCAATATATCGCAACCTTTGACCAACAAGCTCCAACAATCGATGAAATCTTTAAACTAGAATCAGGGGTGGAAGTATGAGAAATATGTGGGTTGTAATGAAAGAAACCTATCTTCGACATGTCAAATCGTGGAGTTTCTTCTTTATGGTGATTTCGCCGTTCCTCTTTTTAGCCTTATCTGTAGGAATTGGCTATCTCCAAGGGTCTTCTATGGCCAAGAATAGTAAGATAGCAGTAGTAACAACTGTGCCATCTGTGGAAGATGGGCTCAAGGGTACCAATGGTATCAACTTTGATTATAAGGATGAAGCCAGTGCCCAAGCTGCTATCAAAGATGAGAAAATCAAGGGTTACCTAACCATTGACCAAGAGGACAGCGTCCTCAAGGCCGTCTATCATGGTGAAACTTCTCTTGAAACAGGCATCAAGCTAGCAGTAACCAATAAGCTCAACGAACTGCAATACCAACTCAATCGTTCGGCAGCCAATTTGTCACAAGAACAGGAAAAACGCTTGGAACAAACAGTTAACTTTACGGAGAAAATTGATGAATCCAAGGAAAATAAAAAAATGATTCAAACCTTTGCGGCCGCAGGGCTTGGTTTCTTCCTTTATATGATTTTGATTACCTATGCTAGTGTCACTGCTCAGGAAGTGGCTAGCGAGAAAGGAACCAAAATTATGGAGGTGGTCTTCTCTAGTATCCGAGCTAGTCATTATTTCTACGCTCGCATGCTGGCTCTGCTTCTTGTGATTTTGACCCATATTGGCATTTACGTCGTGGGTGGACTTGCTGCCATTCTTCTCTTTAAAGACCTACCAATCTTGGCACAATCTGGTATTTTAAACCATATAGGAGAGGCTTTCTCGCTCAACACCTTATTGTTTGTCTTGGTTAGCCTCTTTATGTACGTTGTTTTAGCAGCCTTCCTAGGTTCTATGGTTTCTCGTCCTGAGGATGCAGGAAAAGCCTTGTCGCCTTTGATGATTTTGATTATAGGTGGTTTTTTTGGAGTGACAGCTCTAGGTGCAGCTGGTGACAATCTCATCTTGAAGATTGGTTCATATATTCCCTTTATTTCGACTTTCTTCATGCCGTTTAGAGCTATTAATGGTTATGCAAATGGGTTAGAAGCTTGGATTTCGCTTGCTATTACGATTGCTTTTGCAGTAACGGCAACAGTCTTTATCGGACGCATGTATGCTAGCCTAGTCCTTCAAACAGATGATTTGGGAATCTGGAAAACCTTTAAACGTGCCTTAGCTTACAAATAGGAGAGCCTCGCGAAAGCGAGGTTTTTCTAGATGTTAAACAGCGAAATCGGTAAAAATATTTTACATATCTATTGACTTTTAGTAGTAAAATTTGGTATGATAGTAGACGGTATTGTTTACCCCATTTGTAAGGCCCCGGAACCTTTCAAATACCCCGCGGACCGGAACATCCGCCCTGTAAACAAAAACGATATTCATATAGGAGAAATCATGAACAAAACTACATTCATGGCTAAACCAGGCCAAGTAGAACGCAAATGGTACGTTGTTGACGCAACTGATGTACCTCTTGGACGCCTTTCAGCAGTTGTTGCTAGCGTACTTCGCGGAAAAAACAAACCAACATTCACACCACACACTGATACAGGTGACTTCGTAATCGTTATCAATGCTGAAAAAGTTAAATTGACTGGTAAAAAAGCAACTGATAAGATCTACTACACTCACTCAAACCACCCAGGTGGATTGAAACAAATCTCTGCTGGTGAACTTCGTTCTAAAAATGCAGTACGTTTGATCGAAAAATCAGTTAAAGGTATGCTTCCACACAATACTCTTGGCCGCGCTCAAGGTATGAAATTGAAAGTATTCGTTGGAGCTGAGCACACTCACGCTGCACAACAACCAGAAGTTCTTGATATTTCAGGACTTATCTAAGGAAAGGAACAATAAAGTATGTCACAAGCACAATATGCAGGTACTGGACGTCGTAAAAACGCTGTTGCACGCGTTCGCCTTGTTCCAGGAACTGGTAAAATCACTGTTAACAAAAAAGATGTTGAAGAGTACATCCCACACGCTGACCTTCGTCTTGTTATCAACCAACCATTCGCAGTTACTTCAACTGTAGGTTCATACGACGTTTTCGTTAACGTTGTAGGTGGTGGATACGCTGGTCAAGCAGGAGCTATCCGTCATGGTATCGCTCGTGCCCTTCTTCAAGTAGACCCAGACTTCCGCGATTCATTGAAACGCGCAGGACTTCTTACACGTGACTCACGTAAAGTTGAACGTAAGAAACCAGGTCTTAAGAAAGCTCGTAAAGCATCACAATTCTCAAAACGTTAATCAATACCTTATTATACCAACGATTATGGCACCTTTTTGGTGTCAGTTGGTGTTAATTATATTGATAAGTCGTTTAAGAGACTTAAAGCATCAGCATCTTGCTGGTGCTTTTTTTCTGGCATCAGTTCAAGATAATAGTTCTGTGTAGTTAGAATTGAATTGTGTCCGAGCCTGCGAGAAATATAATCTAGGCTAATGTCTTTTGAAAAAAGAAAAGAAGTGTGAGTGTCACGCAAACCATGAAAAGTTGTTTTGCTCAGGTCTAGTTTCTTCAAAAGTTTTTGGAGTTGGCTTGCTTGTCTGAATCCGTTCCAGTCGAAGATATAATTCTCTTTTTTATTTGCTAGAGACATTAGAGCGAAGTAGATATCTTGGTTGATAGAAATATCCCGTTTTGAGTGTTTTGTTTTTAGTTGAGTATCATCACTAATAGGACTGATTGACCTGCGTATATTGATACCATACTCAAAAATATCTTCTTTCTTCAATCCAAGTAGTTCACCTCGCCTTGCACCAGTTTCTAAGGCAAGAAGTACAAGAATATTGAACTCGTCCTCTTCTTGGTGGTCGAGGCAATATTTTCTGAGTTCCCTAAACTCAGTTACTGATAGAGGGACATTACGCTTAGGTTGTTCTTGACCTCTTGCTTTTAAGAGTGAACCAAAGTCATTTGTAATCAATCCTTTAGAGTATGCGTATTTGAGTGAACCTCTGATTTTTAAAACAAGTTCTTTGGTTGTCTTTTTGGAGTGAGTTTCAGCGTATTTATCAAGCTTTTTCTGCATGACTAAATCATCCAAGTGTTTTAGTCGCATTCCCTCAAACAGTTCGTCCACGATTACAAGAGTTCGCTTATAATTGACGAAAGTAGCTTCACGAACCTCATTCTGTTTTACAGAGTTAACCCAGTTACGATAAAAGTCAGTAAATAGGGTAGAGCGTTCAGCAATATCTTTCCCTCGTCCTTTTTCGAGTTCCATTTCAAGAGCCCATAATTCAGCGTCTTGTTTGTTAGAAAATGTTTTGGTTTCTCGTTTGTATTGTCCTTTCTTGTAGAGTGATACAGTTGCACGGAAAGAATTTCCACGTTTCGCAATAGTTGCCATTTTATCAGCCTTTCTATATGAAAAATGATTGATAAAATAGACTAGTCACATATAGCATATATGAAAAATCTCATTTTATCAATCATTATCCATTAATCACAGTGAGATTCAATGAATCTTATAAGTTTAGATTTCAGGTAGCGTTCCTGCTTACCAATCATAAAACATTGAAAATCAGGATGATTTCTGATGTACTTGTCAAAAGATTTTGGGTCAATGCCAAGTAGTTCAGAAGCTTGTTGTCTTGTTAATAGTAATGGCTGATTAACCATAATTTACCTCTTTCTATGATATAATGAGAGGTATCAGGAGATACCATCTTCTGTGCTATCCTCATCAGACCTGCTCGCCAAAGTTTGCTCTGATGAGGTTTTTGCTTTGTTTTGGGGATTGTGACGTCTTGAGTCTAAAAATTTTGTGAAAAAATAAGTCCGCTCAATGATTAGACCGAGTAGAGAATTATCATTAAATCTAGCATACCGTACTAAATCTTCAAACTCTGTAAAATTATTTTCAGTAATAACATCAATAACTGTTTCTAAAAATAGACCCGAATTGTGCTCAATCAGAAATTTATCCAATTCAAAGCCACAACCACTTTCTATTTCTTCGATATTATAAAGTGTCTTATCAGGATTTTCTGCGTGTGTGAAATAATCATACATACCTTTTGGGGACATGACTATTTCAACGTGAGCAGGTGTATTCAACTTTTCTGTTAGGAGTTCGGAAACTTGAGAATAGCTTTTAAGCGATTCAAAGAACAATGCTCCGTGCTTATGAGCCTTTTTGAACTCTCCAGTTTCCTTGTCGACATCTTTATCATGCCAAGGGCTCAAGACAAATGGGATGTGCATTTCTTCAAGAATATCAAGGTAGTTTTCAGGAGCACTATCTTGATAAAGCAAGAATGCCCACTTATTTGAACGTTTCTCTTTAGATTTTGACATTTTAGCTTCTTCCTTTTTTGATTATTGATTATTGATTCATTGGGGGTCGTAGTAACCCCAATGAATCTTCTCTTGGGGCGTTGCCCCACAAACCCCAGCCTCTCCTGCCCGATGATAAATCATCGAACCAAGAACGCTTGCCAGCTAACAAGGGACGGGTAGTATTTTTCTTCGCTTCACTCCTTGCCTTCGGCATCGTTACGCTTGAAAAATCTCCACCCTCTAGCCCTTGCAAGCAGTCATTTTTCTGCTAATGAAGTCGTGCCGACACTATACCGATGATGCAACTTCAAAACAAGCTTACTGTCGTACCTAACAAGTGTAGCAGAAAAAACGCTAGCTATATCTTGAAAATAGCTCCTGCATCCGTTGATTTAACCGTTCCTCGTCCCTTACTTGAATCGTACGAAACATCTTGACAGGTTCCCCCTCTAGCTGAAAATATCCATATCCTCTAGGTTTTACTACAACTTCATCTTTTTCCATATCAGGAAAAAGGAGTTGCCTGTTATTCGTAGACATGAGAAAACTAGTAGATAATGAAATTATACAGTTGAAGTTATACCGACCTGGTAAATCTACCATTAAGAACCGCTGACTAGACAGAATAATTCGTAAACCTAGACTTCTACCCATACTATTCATCATCAACATTTTTGATAAAATATCTTTATGTTTCTTCTTATCAGTCTGTTCTAGATAAGCTAGGAAAGCTTGCCACTCATCAAAAATCAGGTAAAGATTATGCGAGTTTTGTTCTTGCTTATCAAGTCTAGCTTCAAAACGTTTGTAGACTGTTTCAAAAAGTTCTAAACAGTTAAAACCTCTTGCGACATGGTCACTAGTCATTGGAAACATTTCTTCATCTGCTTTAAAGTCCATGAAATAAGCTTCAGCATCTGTATCATAAAATGAAATGAGACCGATAATTCTTCTTAAAAACGTACTCTTCCCCGAGCCTGATGGGCCTGCAACGACTAAGGCATAGTGTCGGTCTATATCAATAGAAACAGGAGTGGGTTGACCTCTGTTGTTGACCTCAAAAACATTATGAATCACGTTCTAAAAGTCCTCCTCCGTATGCTGGTTTTGATTTAGCATTTCATTAGCAGAAATCAACCGAACTTTAATAGCAAGGAACGGGTCGTGTTTTGCAACACTAACAACACAATCAACAGAGCCGTTAGACATCATTTTGACAGTTTGCCTTGCTTTTATTTCGAAATCTGCTAGTTCTTGACCGCTAACTGCTTTTTCAAGATGAATGTAGAAGATACCTTGAGTAATATCAGGGAATTCTACACCTTGAGTAAATTGAAGGGTAGCGATTGGAAGTTCATTAACACCTGTTTCAGTTAGCCAATGATAGATATTAGCATACAGAGGATTTGCAGGTACTCGTTTGCTCTGTTTATAGCTATTCCACATCATAGAGAATGCTTCTCCCTCTGTAAATACCCCGATTAACAGCAACCCACTTAAGATAAAAGGTAAAATCCAAGATAGTAGCTTATAAAAGGCAAATACAGATACTATAATAGCTAAAGCTATAAGTAGTTGGAAGTACCATTTTAGAGATCAAGTATTTGTTTAATTTGTTTCATAAGTTTCCCCTTAAATTACTGAAATATCTGATAGTTCGAGGACAAGGGACAAACCGATAGGCTGCTTGAACTTGTCGAAGACAAAGGCAACCTCATACTCTGGAAAGGTAAGTTCTTTACCGATTAGAGGAGTTAAGTCTTCTCCTCTATATCCCTTTAATTTGACCTTAAAGGTTGGACAATATTGTTCTTGTCCGATACTTTCGAACTTTTGGAACAGTGTAGGGTCAACAGCTGTTAAACTTGCGTAAGGGAATTCATTTTCTTTTCCCTCATTTATTACACCAGTTGTATAGTCAACTGTTTGAATGGATTTAGGAACAGTTGTTTCCCTCGTGATTTGTTTAGCGAAATCTTTAGAAGAATCGCTGACTCCGATTGATAATGCCATTTGCTTTTACCTTTGCCTTTCTGAGGAGATTTCCGCCTAATCGTTACCTCAAACATATGTAATAGGACGGTCTATGTATCTTTATGAATTTATTATCTCAAAATAGGTAAGTCAAAAAATCACACTTCAAAAAAATAAAATAAAAAAAGACAGATTTTTCTCTGTCTCTATTATCTTATTGGCTTTGCACTCTTTAAAGCTTCTTTATAAAATTTTT
Organism: Streptococcus oralis; assembly: GCF_003943395.1. Classification (GTDB taxonomy): domain Bacteria; phylum Bacillota; class Bacilli; order Lactobacillales; family Streptococcaceae; genus Streptococcus; species Streptococcus oralis_BF. The sequence goes on from NZ_RJPJ01000007.1 coordinate 18,739, forward strand.
CTTTAAAATTCTTTTTAGTTATTGATTTATCCGAATTGTAATATGCCAAATTAACTACTGAATTAATAAAGTGACTCTGCAATTTCTTATTATTATAGCCTAAGTCAGATTCAATAGAATCAATTAAAATTTTTAAGAATTTTTCACTTGTGACTGTATTATAGACAAATTCATCATTGATTTTATCTAAAGATAAGAGCTTTTCAATAAAACTACTAGAATAGGTTGTTCCATTTTTCTTTCTTGGAAAACCTATTGAATCTTTATCAAAATCTGAGAGTGTTTTATATATATTTTCATCTAATAGTTTTCTCTTTTTTCTTGACATACTTTTTTCTTGCTCATAATGTAAGTAATTGGAAAATTCATAATTGCTAATATAGAGCAACACTCTCCGAATTTTGTGCAAGTCCGATAAATATTGAAATTCAGATTGATTCAATAGATTGTTTACCATATATTTCTTATTATCAATCTCGATAATTATGCCAGACATAGCAAAATATGAAGAAAGTAGTTTACGTTTTGTAGAGTATAAACTGTTATATTTTTTCATATGAAAATCCTCCTAAAGGTATAATATCAAAAAATTTCTTTGAATAACTCACACTTTTAAATAAAAAATATAAAAAAGCAACTCTATAAATTAGAATTGCTATAATTAATGAGCTATTTTTATAACTTTGCCATCAAAATCAGCTACTACATTAAGAAACATATTTTTGTAGGAGTTTCCCCATTTTTCTTCTGGTGTACCTTTTTCTATTTTACGATACCTATCAAGATAAATGTAATCTGTAAAATCGTTATAATAGGTTTCAAAATATTCATAGGTATTTCCTTTATATTCTATTGTGTTTTTAAAGTCTTTTCTGGTTAACTCTTCTAATATATATTGCCATTTTTATCATCCAAAGTAATGGATTCTTTGTATTCGAAATCTACATTGTGTAGAGTTACTATCTCTCCTTTTTTGTAAGTATGATTTTTTGAAAAGAAACCGCTATTGCTTAATAAAATTATTACTAACAGGAGAGTGGTAAGGATAGCTCCTAAAATTATACCGATGGGAAAAAGTGGCTTTTCTCTAATTATTATCATGGTTTTTCTGCTCTCTATTTTTTAGAAACTCTATTAGGTATTTTATAAGATAGAAACCTAGGATTGCAACTAAGACAAATCCAAGCAACCATAGGGCGACTGTGAGTAATCCTGATAATAACGATATAATACCACTTATAATCGAATCTCTGAATAAGTAGACTATTACTATTGGAACTAAAATTGCGCCACACCCACACCCAGCACATCCTGGCTCGTCTACGACTTCTTGAATAAGTAATGCCATTTAAATTAAACCTCCTTATTTTATATCCTATCACAAAATTATTTAATTGTAAATATAAAATAAAAAATATATACAATATTGCATATATCTTTTTACCAACTATTTATACAATAGTTAAAAAAGAGTAAAAGGGGATTTTTAGTGTCTGTAAAAAAATTATCTATCGGTTCTCAAATTAAGAGTTATCGTATAAAATTGAAACTTACGCAACAAGAACTTGCTGAGCGAAGCGAACTAAGTCTTCCCTTTATGAACCTTGTTGAAAATGATAAGAGAAATTTATCTGTTGAAACTTTACTAAAAATACTTGACGGCTTAGAAATTTCTCCTTCAGAGTTCTTCCTTCCTTTTTCTGAAGATATTAGTCCAGACTTATCAGAGTTAGTAGGTAAGCTACAGACAAATCAAAATTCAGACAAATATATAAATATATTTAATAACATTCTGGATATACCTAATTGAAACTGATGCAATTTTAAGTGAGAAAGAATAATTAGAAATTGATGTAGGCTTAAGTATAAAATTTGCTCTGATTGAATGGATAATCTTTGATGAATGAAAAACTATCTCGAAATCGAGATAGCTGACTAGTCTATTTTACGGTGTTAATTGGTGTTAATTTTATCCAGAGCGGAGGATTTTAATCCATTTTCATGGAAATTTCAAGTTCTAAAATGTTGATATAGAGGGATTTGTTTAGATAGAGTATCCATAGTTTATAGTATAAAAATTCTCAAAACGTTAATCAATACCATTATATCAACGTTTACAGACATTCAAGAGAACTCTCTTGGATGTCTTTTTTGTTTCAAAAAATCAAAGTTCACCCCAAAATTCACCCCATATTCACCCCATCATTTTTTTAAACTACGAAACGCAATTTCACCTACGGTCTGATTAACTTTATCTTTAGTGTTAACATAGGTCTTTGTAATTTCCTTGTCACTATGGGTTAGCGCTTCAGAAATTTCCTCAAGCGAAACTCCAGCTAGTTTTGCTAGTGTGGCGCCTTGAATATTATGCTTATCCATAGTATTTTGTGTTATAATATAGAAACTATATAGAAAACAAAAGGATTTCTTTAAATTCTTTAAATTTCACTTTGTGTAAACATGAGAAGAACGTTGAATGCAGATAATGATGGGAGAGGATTTACAATGATCAGTTTAGAGCTGTTGTCTGAAGAAAATAGTCTAGACGTTTATTCTTTTGAAAAAGAAAATCGGGAGTATTTTGAACGAAATTTACCTCCTAGACCAGCTAACTATTTTGATTTAGAAGGTTTTAAAGAAATTACAAGGAACTTGTTGACGGAACAAACGAATCGTGATGTCTACATGCATCTCATTAGAGATTCGCAAGGTGTTATGATCGGAAGAATCAATTTAAGTGTCTTAGAGAATGATCGAAATACAGCAGGGCTTGGGTATAGGATTGGGGAAAATGTTACTAACTTAGGCTATGCCAGCGAAGCAGTTAAGCTCGTTTTAGAAAAAGCTTTCACGACTTATGGTCTCAATAGAATCATTGCAGGAACGGCAACGGGTAATCTGGCCTCTCAGAGGGTGCTTTTAAAAAATGGCTTCACCTTTAGTAGAATGATAGAAAATGATTTACAAATTCATAATGAGTGGGTTCATACAACAGTATTTGAGATAACGAGGCCATAATGTTATCATTTCTAGTCCACTGATAACTAAACCACCCGCTATTGTACCGCACTCTAAAAGTTAGACAAATAATTTAAGTAAAGGATTTAGTTCTGTATTGCACGGGGCTAAATCCTTTTAGTTTGACTTTGATTCGTTTGTTGTTGTGGTAATCAATGTAGTTGACAATAGCTCGTTCAAGGTCTTCTAAAGACCTAAAGTTCTTCTCATATCCGTAAAACATCTCAGACTTAAGAATGCCAAAGAAAGACTCCATCATGCCATTGTCTGGATTGTTGCCCTTGCGTGATATTGATGATTGAATTCCCTTCTTGTCTAAGAAATGTGTTGATATTTCTAGCCTGATTGCCGTGGGGATATAAATTGAATCATAAACCACGAAAATGTCTTAATAGGGAAACTCCTTATAAAGTATTTTATGGTAAAATTGTGCTATTTAATTTGATCATTCAAAATAGAAAAAGAGAAGACCAAATGGTCTTCTCAACGGGGGAACTGAATAATTAGAAAGAATCAATCAAAGAGGGTTATTAGTCTTTGAAATTCTTTTGGAAGATGAGGAGAGATAAGATAGAAGTAATGGCTGCCAAGAAGAGGAAGGCAGTTGTTTCTTGTTCCCCGGTTGCAGGGAGTTCTCTTTCCTTATCTTCTTTGATTGTAGCTGTAACAGGAGCTTTTTCATCTTTTGATGATGAATTATCTGTTACGGCTGGAGCAGTTTTTTCAGTCTCTCTTGGTAGAACATACTCAGGAAGAGTCACAACTGGTGGTGCCTCTGTTCCAACTGAGCTTTGTTTGCTACCTACCTCAATAACTCGATCTTGAGCTGGAGTTGCTTCTGTTTGGAGAACCTTGCGATTGTCACCGTCCACTTCAACATACTCGACTAAGAGACCGTCTTTCCCTTCTGATAGAACTTGCTCTTTTCCTTTGTCTAATTGTGGGTTTTCGCGACGGATAGTCTTGAACGGTACTGTCTTATTGACGATTTCCAAACTTGGAAGTGTAAAGACAAGGTCCTTGACCCCTTCCTCAGGACTTGAAGAAGTAATTGGTTTTTCAGGTTGAGCTGGTAGAGGGTGCTCAGGAAGGGTCACAACAGGTGGCGCCTCTGTTCCTACTGAACTTTGTTTAGTGCCAACCTCAATCACTCGCTCTTGAGCTGGGGTTGTTTCCGTTTGGACAACCTTGCGCTTGTCACCGTCCACTTCAACATACTCGACTAAGAGACCGTCTTTTCCTTCTGATAGAACCTGCTCTTTTCCTTTATCTAATTGGGCATTTTCACGACGTATAGTCTTGAATGGTATCACCTTATTGACAACTTCTAAACTTGGAAGTTCAAAGATAAGGTTCGTCACTCCTTCTGCAGGAATTGAAGAAGTCATCGGTTTCTCAGGTTGAGCAGGTTTTTCAGGCTCAGCTGGTTTTTCAGGTTTAGTCGGTTTTCCAGGTTCAGCCGGTTTTTCAGGCTGAGCAGGCTTTTCAGGTTGAACTGGAGTTTCCGGTTGCGCCGGTTTCTCAGGTTCAGCCGGTTTCTCAGGCTCAGCCGGTTTTTCAGGTTCAGCCGGTTTTTCAGGTTCAGCCGGTTTTTCAGGTTCAGCCGGTTTTTCAGGTTCAGCCGGTTTTTCAGGTTCAGCCGGTTTTTCAGGTTGAACTGGTTTTTCAGGTTGAACTGGTTTTTCAGGTTGAGCAGGTTTCTCAGGTTCAGCTGGATTTTCAGGCTGGGTTGCTTCGAGCTTGCTGATTTGTTCGAGAGCAGTTTCTAGCGCTTGATTGACTGCTTCCTGAGTTTTAGCTTCTTGGATTGCAGCAATGGCTTGGTCAGCAATTTCTAATAATTTCTTCTTAGCTTCCTTGTTGGATCCAAGCTCAGCGACTTTTTTCTCGATAGCTTTTGTCAAGCTGTCCATAGCCTTATCATATTCAATTTCCGGTTGTTTTGGTTCAGCCGGTTTTTCAGGCTTAGCTGCTTCAAGCTTGCTAATTTGTTCAAGAGCGGATTCTAGCGCTTTATTAACTTCTTCTTGAGTCTTGGCCTCTTGAATTGTAGCAATGGCTTGGTCAGCAATTGCTAACAATTTCTTCTTAGCTTCCTTGTTGGATCCAAGCTCAGTGACTTTTTTCTCGATAGCTTTTGTCAAGCTGTCAATAGCCTTATCATACTCGATTTCCGGTTGTTTTGGTTCAGCTGGTTGCTCAGGCTGGTTAGGTTTCTCAGGTTCTTCTGGCTGTTCCGGTTGCTCTGGACTAGGCTCCTCTTGGCCTCTTTGATAGTTCTCATCCTTGGATAGGATATCTTGTAGGGCACTGACCGTCAACATGACATCTTGAACATCCACTGCATCAGCACTGAGTTGGTTTCTCAATTTTTCTAGATTTGCTTGGAAAGCTTGGCGTGCAGTAGCCGTATTTTTCAAGCCTGCTGGGTCAAAGTTGGACAGATCATCTTTCCATTTTGAGATAGACTGGATGATATCTGCCTTGCTGTAGAGTTCACTACCTTCGCCACGAGTGATGAATTGGTCCACTTGAATACCGATATTTCGAGACAAATCGTTTCGATCAGGATCTAGTTGAAGGGTGACTGCGTGCAAGTTTTCGTCCAGACCTTTTAGGCTAACCAGAGTTTGATTGCCTTGGCGTTGGGCTGCACGACCGCTAAAGTATTTCTTACCATCAATAGTTGAAGCATTTCCCATGCCATCTTGGTAAGGAACTTCTTTGCCATCTAGGAAGACTTTGTAGATACCATGATTTGGATCAACATATCCCTTGATATCAAGTCCAGTACCGTAGAAGTAGGCTGTGACAGTTGTCTTTTTCTTTTGCTCATCAGTTAAGCGACCAAAGGATGCCCAAGACTCCGTTTTTTGGTACTTGCCTGCCGAATTGGTTTCATGGTGCCAGCCAGGACTGTAATCCAACTGACTAGCTTGGTCATCATAGCTTGTTTGGTCCTTGGTCAGCAATTCGGCTTTCATCACTTGGATGGTTGCATCGGTAGCGAAACCGAGCAGGGCACCATCAGTGACAGAAGTGAGCTTGGCTTTGAAGTCAAAGACAGAGTCGGCTTGTTCTGTAAAGTCAATCGTTGGGATGGTAACAGTCTTTTCTGTTTCTCCGTCTTTAAAAGTCACATCTTGAGTTGTATCTTGGTAAACTTTACCGTGAACTCCAGTTCCAGGTTCTGTGATGAAGCGAACAGTAGCAGCCCCCTTGCTTCCACCAACACGTTTAATCTTAACAGTGACTGGTTTTCCTTTTTCGACTTCGTAGTTGGTAGACTCGAGTTCAAACATCCCTTTACTATCATTGTTTAGGGTGTAGATTCCTTCTGTAGCAATTGGTTCGCCTGTTTTGTTTACAAGAGTAATAGTATGTTGACCAGGTGCTAAATCGCCTGTCTCAAAGACTTTTTGGCTACGTTTACGGCTAGCATTCTTAGTTTGTACATCTGCAACCTTTTGACCATCAACGTAGACGGACATTTCTCCATGACCTGGGTCGACTGTAGAGACGACATAGGCCTTGGTTCCTGTGAAGGTATAGCTTACTTTGGCATCTTTTTTGTTGGTCCACATAGAAGTGCCACGAACACCTTCAGATTCATTGTACCAAGTTGTTCCGGCTGTATCCGCTGTTGTATTTGAGTGGTATTCCAGTCCAAGAGGGTAGCCATCTGTCTTTTCAATGCTACTTGGTGTCTTATAGACTGAGAAGTTGTTCAAGATTGGAGTTGCTTGAGCACCAGTGATGGTTACACGGATTTTTTGTGCTTCTACAGGCTTTCCTTGAACCAAGCGACGGTAACCAACGGTCGAACCTTCGCCGTAAGTCACCCAACGTCCGTTGATTTCGACTTCAATCTTGAAACCAGAGATACGTTGCCCTTTGGCGATGTCTTCCTTGAGTTCAACGACGTCAAAGCGTCTCTTTTGTCCCAAATCGACTGTAAAGCTACCAGTTGTGGCATCATTTGAGAGCGCCCAGCTGGTGTCATCTTTACCGTCTGTGAGGTGGCTTTCTTTGTAAAGGTGGTTTTGACGAGTCGAACTTGCTGTTACAGTGGCACCTTTGGCAAAGTCAGTCGCATACATTTGGTCTAGGGTTGCCTTGAATTCCTTCAAGCGAGCCACATCTGCATCAGCGAATTTTCCTTCTTTATTTGGTGGAATATTGAGAAGGAGTGGCGTTCCACGACCAACAGACTTGAAGTAGATGTCCATCAACTCTTTGAGTGATTTCGGCTGTTGATTGTCGTGGTAGAACCAGCCTGAACGGATCGAAACGTCAGCTTCCCCTACAGAGTACATATCACCATCTGGGTCACCATGGTTGAGGTATTCGTTTTTCACATCGTCTGTGATGTTGGCCCGTTTGACTTTATGCCATACAGGGTCACCTGCGATCCCCCGTTCATTTCCGATCCAGCGAACGCTTGTCGGTTGAGCAGAGAAGATAGCAATATCTCCTTCAGCTTCTTTGATGTATTTGAACCATTCATCAAAGGTATAGGTTACTTTTTGGGCACCGCTACCACGCGCACCGTCCATCCAAACCTCGATAAATTTCCCTTTATTACCGTATTTCGGATTACCAAGGATTTCTTTCAGTTGGTTGAGATAGTATTCATTGTATTCTTTTTCGGTTGCAACATGGTATTTAGGATGGTTGGCATCCCATGGTGATAGGTAAACCCCCATGTTCATGTCATACTTGCTAGCAGACTTGGAAACTTCTTCGAGAAGGTCACCCTTACCATCTTTCCATGGGCTAGCGGCTACGGTATGGTTGGTGTACTTAGAAGGGTAAGCAACGAATCCGTCGTGGTGCTTAACAACCATAATGGTTCGTTTGAAGCCAGTTTCCTTCAGAGTACGAATCCACTGGTCAGTATCCAAGTTGGTTGGATTGAAGTATCGGGGATCTTCTTTCCCATTTCCCCATTCAGAATTGGTATAGGTGTTCATTCCGTAGTGGATGAAAGCTGCCAATTCTTCCTTGTGGTAATCGAGTTGGGCCTTGCTTGGAAGAGGTCCATGATTGCCAATTTCGGTTTCTTTATCTTCTGGATGAGCCACTGGTTGAGTCGGTGTCGTTGGATTGGATGTATCAGCGATTGGCTCGTATTCAAAGACGACCTCATTCACACCTTTTTGCTGGATAGTTGCTTCCAAACTAGCTTTTACTGGACGGTAGCCAGCAATGCCTTTTGCATGGAAGGTGTTGACAAAGGAAATGTCATACTCTTGGCCGTCATTGTTATCAACTGTCGCTTCCGCTAGTTCAGTAGTTGTTCCTTTTTGACGGTAGTAAACTTTGAAAGAGCCTTTATTGACTTTATAAACCACCTTGATGACACGGGTTCCAGGAGCTGTCTTGCTAACGACATTGTGGTTCCACTCGTCTTTTAGTTGCTTCTGAATCTCGACCCCATCGATGGAAACAATATGGTATTTTTCTAGATTTTGCTTGTAGAATTCGGTTGGAGTGATTGCTTTCTTGAAATCATAGTCAAAGCCAGTTCCCACTTCTGTTTTGTCTAAGAAAGTATCGTTTTCTTTAACTGTATTGCCTGCTTCGTCCACGTGCTGGATAACAACACGTCCGTAATCAATTCCCTTGACTAGAGTAGCGACACCGCTCTCATCAAAGGAATACTGATTTTCTCCGATGACAGCTGTCTTATTTCTAAGCATTTCACCTTCGGGTGTAAAGTAATAACGTTTGCCATTATCCCCTTGATACCAGCCCTTGACACCATATTTGTCAATGATATCTTTGACCCATTTGAGTTGTTCAGGAGAGAGGACAAGTCCGCCACCAAAGCGATCTTTCTCAGGGACACCGTTGTCAACCGTTCCGTGTTGATGTACGCCGATGACTTTTCCATCACCATTGATAATTCCACCACCAGACAAACCAGATACAGAAGTTGTTTGGTAAGTGATGCCAGTAGCTCCCTTGTCATCATAAGGATCAACGGATTTTACCTTGCCGTCAGCCTTATAGAGTTGGCCAGCTACGATAGGCTGTTTGAGTTCTTTCGAACTAGAGTCAGTTGGATAACCAATCGTGCTGACAGGGTCTCCTGCTTTGTAAGTCTTATGCTCAGCGAGTGGTACAAAAGTTGCTGCTTTATTTGGGCTTGCAATTTGTATAGGGACAGGTGATACAACTGCTGCCAAGTCATTTTGGTATCCCTTGCTAAACTCTTCTTTGTTCCAGAAGTGGATATCTTTTTCTTGGAAGAGTGTGGTATTTCCTGAATTTGGCTGAGAATTCTTAACAGGAGCATTGGATCCTAGATTGTAATAGAAGCGCGCGGAGTCTCCGCCGCGAACATGCCCCTCTTTGTCTAAAAAGTTGTGCGCAACTGTCAAAAAGACGTTAGGAGCTACGAAAATACCAGAGCCAGAAACGATGTATCGTTGAGTCCCACCATTATAAATGCTGTAGACCATAGTAGCAGCAGTAGCAGGTTGTCCCTCGTAGTTGATGTGTTTGAGGTCTTGTCCACCGTTAATGATGGCACGATTTCCGTTCTCAGCTTCTTTTGGAGCTTCTTCCTTGTCCTTTAGAATGCTCTTAGTTTCTACTTTTGGACTAGCTTTTTGGTCAACGATAGTAGTCGTATCGAGTTCTTTGACAGGTGTGTCGGGATAGGCACGGTCCTGAATGTCTTCAGGGAGCAAGTCAGCACTGTTGGTATCTGCAACAGGTGTTTCTTGTTTTTCAGCTTCTACACGGCCTTCTTCTTTGACTGGTTCAACCTTGGTCTCTTCTATATCTGCGACTTGTTTAACTTGCTGATCTAAATTGGATGTTGTGGTAGGAGACGTTTCGTCTGCACGCACAGTTCCAGAAGCAAAAAATGCCAGTCCGACGATAACAGAGGCCACACCTACAGTCAACTTCCGAATGCTAAAAGTTTGCCCTTTTTCAAAAAGGTATCGATTCATAATATACTCCTAGTTTTTAGAAAGGCAGTCAGCTACTGCCCGAGCCCAAGTCTGACTTGGTTACAACTTAATTTAATGAAAAAACTCTCTGATAATTATAAGCCACCTTACCTCCTGCTTATAAAGCGCTTTCATTTTAAGATGAAAAATTTAAAAGGTCATTTCTCCCTTAAAATGACTGAAAACTTTTAATATAACAAATATACTAAATTAATGAAAGAATTGCAATAGCAAAAAGCAAAAAAATAAATATAAATTAAAGAAAATCAGTTACTTTTTAAAGAAAAAACGCATCCTTTCATGGCTCTAACTAAATGAAAGGATACGTTTTAAAAAGAAATTAGAGTATTTTTTGGAGAGACTCTTGGATGGTTTGGGGGTCTGTTTTGGAAGAGAAGCGCTCAAGGACTTGCCCATCTCGACCAATGAGAAACTTAGCAAAATTCCATTCGATTCGTTTTCCTAGCGGGCCAGATTTCTGGTCTTTTAGCCAAACATAAAGAGGATCTGCTTCCTTGCCGTTGACCTTGATCTTGGCAAAGCGAGGGAAAGTTATCTGATAATGTAGGCTACAGAAGCTATTGATTTCCTCTGCGCTGCCGGGTGCTTGTCCCATAAACTGATTGCAAGGGAAATCCAATATTTCGAAGCCCTGATCTTGATAGCGTTCATAGAGTTCTTGAAGCCCCTGGTACTGGGGCGTTAAACCACATCCTGTAGCAGTGTTGACAATCAAGAGAACCTTGCCACGATAGCTCTCTAGGGAAGTTGCTTGGTTGTTTTGGTCTAAAACGGAAAAATCATATATACTGGTCATTTTTCTATATTCTCCTTATGCATTCCTGATTCAGAGTGTTTCATCTCGTTTTCTGATAAAAAGGCGTAGGTCATGGTTCCAAAGATGGCACCAATTCCCAAACCTAAGATTAGTAAAGGGAGCGTTTTATCGAAGTGGGAGAGATTGTCCCAAAAGGTATCGAGGGGAAGATGCTGAACAAAGAGTTTATGAAAGATTAGTAAGAGAAAGAGAACAAGCTGAATGCTGAGGAATACACCCCAACTACGAACTTTGATTTGACTTTTGCTGTAGCTTTTGTGATGGATTTCGGACGGGTCATCCTTGTCTAAATGTAAGTCGCGAATTGCTAGTCTCGCCCTAGATGAGAGGACGAAGATAAGTCCAAAATAGAGGTAGGGCATGGCATCTCGAACCAACTCTATGAAGCGTCCAAATAGGAGATAGAACAAGAAGAGTAGGAGGGAGGAGTAAACGATTTGGATCAAGGTACGGGCACAAACCTTGTAAATCATCTCTTGGCGGCATTCATCAAAAGGCCCTTGTATGTGAAAGAATAACTTAAGTAAGCGAGTGGTGAAATCTTCTTTTTTCATGGGAGTAATCTCCTAAATGAGCGATTTTTGATTGACTTCTTTAAAGAGTTGATAGAGAGTATAGAAGTAAACCAAACTAAAAATGATACAGATTATTAGAAATACCAGATATCTCCAATCCATAGGATTTGTTAAAAGTTGTGGAAAGGATACGAGGATAAAACAGAGAGATACGTTTAGAAGACGTATTTTTTTTGATTGAATTTTCTGGAATCTCTGTCCCTTGTTCAATACAGGAAGGAATAAAAGAAAGATAATCAAGAAAGGATGCTCAATATGTCCAGAAAGTAGGAAAAAGGTAATAAAGATACTGATAAAAACATGACTGATCAGTAGTCTAGCTAGTGATTTCATAAGGAACCTCCTAGTCGTCTTCTTGGTCTTTTTTGTATTTTGCAATGCGACGGGAGATGAGAATCTGTATAACCACTCCAAAGAAGACAGACTGGAGGATACTTGAAAAAATATTTTTAAAAGCGAGAAGATACTGAAGATAGTCCTGACTCTCACCTAGCAGTATATGGAGAAGAGGGGTTACAAAAAAACTCATTAATCCATAGACTATCCCAGCTTTCAAACCAGGGTAATGTAGTTGCTTACTTTCTTTATCACTCAGCATTTCGGGATCAATGGCTGTGATGCCTGTTTTCTTGGTTTGGGAGACCACATAGAGGGCAGCTACTATCGAAATGCCAAACACCACGAGAGGATAGCCGATAGCGACAATTTGCGGATATTTATAGGCAAGAACGAGCGGGATAAGATTGCCAAATGTCATCAGATAAAAGAGGACAATAAAGACCTGATTCCCGATACGATCGGCCTCGCGCCGTTTGTGTTCGTCAAGGGGACCAGAAATACCGTATATGCGTTTGATGAGTCTTTCAGTGAGAGTTTCTTTTTTCATTTGTTTGCTCCTTTTTTAAAAATCGTCCTCCCAAAAGAGACTGTTGAGGTCAGTTTGGAGGCTGCGGGCGAGGTTGAGACAGAGTTCTAGAGTAGGATTGTACTTGTCGTTTTCAATCATGTTGATGGTCTGTCTCGAGACACCGATATCTTTGGCGAGCTCGAGCTGAGAAATGCCCAGTTCCTTGCGGAATTCTTTCACACGATTCATAGGGTCTCCTTTCTGATATGTCGTATATATTTGACTATATTATATTCTTTCGGGGAAGAGATGTCAAGTATATATGACATATTTTTGAGAATTTTTTTCGAAGAAACTTAGCCTTGTCTGACAAGTGCAAGCTGGTCAGATTTGTGGTAAAATAGATAAGATATGACAAAAGAATTTCATCATGTAACGGTCTTGCTTCATGAAACGATTGATATGCTTGACGTAAAACCTGACGGTATCTACGTTGATGCGACTTTGGGCGGAGCAGGCCATAGCGAATATTTATTAAGTAAATTGAGCGAAAAAGGGCATCTCTATGCCTTTGACCAGGACCAGAATGCTATTGACAATGCGCAAAAACGGTTGGCACCCTATATCGAAAAGGGGATGGTAACCTTTATCAAGGATAACTTCCGTCATTTGCAGGCACGTTTGCAGGAGGCTGGTGTCCAGGAAATTGATGGAATTTGTTATGACTTGGGAGTGTCCAGTCCTCAGCTGGATCAGCGTGAACGTGGTTTTTCTTATAAAAAGGATGCGCCACTGGATATGCGGATGAATCAGGAAGCTAGTCTGACAGCCTATGAGGTGGTCAATCATTATGACTATCATGACTTGGTTCGGATCTTTTTCAAGTATGGTGAGGATAAATTTTCTAAACAGATTGCCCGCAAGATTGAGCAAGCGCGTGAGGTGAAACCAATTGAGACAACGACGGAGTTGGCAGAGATTATCAAGTCGGCCAAGCCTGCCAAGGAACTCAAGAAAAAGGGACATCCTGCCAAGCAGATTTTTCAAGCTATTCGAATCGAGGTCAATGATGAGCTGGGCGCTGCAGATGAATCCATCCAGCAGGCCATGGACATGCTGGCTCTGGATGGTAGAATCTCAGTCATTACTTTCCATTCGCTGGAAGACCGCTTGACCAAGCAGTTGTTTAAGGAGGCTTCAACAGTGGAAGTTCCCAAAGGCTTGCCTTTCATTCCAGACGATCTTAAGCCCAAGATGGAATTGGTATCTCGCAAGCCAATCTTGCCAAGTGCCGAAGAGCTAGAGGCCAACAACCGTTCGCATTCAGCCAAGTTGCGCGTGGCTAAAAAAATTCATAAGTAAGAGGAAAAACATGGCAGAAAGAATCGAAAAAACAAGCCAGTTATTGCAAACGAAGTTTAAAGGTTTTTCACGTGTGGAAAAGGCCTTCTATGTTTCGATTGCCGCAACAATGATTATCCTGGCAATTAGCGTTGTGTTTATGCAGACCAAGCTATTACAAGTTCAGAATGAACTGACCAAGGTCAATGCTCAAATCGAAGAAAAGAAAACCGAGCTAGACGATGCCAAGCAAGAGGTCAATGAATTGATTCGTTCAGAACGTTTGAAAGAAATTGCAAACTCCAAGGATTTGCAGCTGAATAACGAAAATATCCGAGCAGCGGAGTAAGAAATGAAACAGTGGAAAGAAAAAATCATCCGTTATGCCGTTCGTAACCGTAAATCTCCAGAAGAAAACCGCCGAAGAGTAGGGAAAAGTCTGAGTTTATTGGCTGTCATACTCTTCGCTGTCTTTTTGGTTAACTTTGCGGTCATTATCGGAACGGGTAGTAAATTTGGCAAGAACTTGGTCAAAGAGGCTAAAAAGGTTCACCAAACAACCAAGACGATTCCTGCAAAACGGGGAACTATTTATGATCGTAATGGTACGCCTATTGCAGAGGATGCGACATCTTATAATATCTATGCCGTTATTGACAAGACCTACAAGTCAGCAACAGGTAAGATACTCTATGTAGAGGATTCTCAATTTAATAAGGTGGCTGAAATTTTCCATAAGTATCTGGATATGGAGGAGTCCTATGTCAAAGAACAGCTTTCTCAGCCAGATCTGAAACAGGTATCCTTTGGTACCAAGGGAAATGGGATCACCTATGCCAATATGATGGCTATTAAAAATGACCTCAAAACTGCTGGCGTGGAGGGAGTTGACTTTACAACTAGCCCTAACCGTAGTTATCCCAATGGACAGTTTGCTTCTTCCTTTATCGGACTCGCACAACTTCATGAAAATGAGGATGGCACAAAACGCTTAATTGGGACATCAGGGATGGAAAGCTCCTTGAATAATATCCTTGCAGGGACTGATGGAATCATTACTTATGAAAAGGATCCTTTGGGAAATATTGTTCCAGGAACAGAACAAGCCTCGCAACAAACAGTAGATGGAAAAGATGTCTATACGACTCTTTCCAGTCCTTTGCAGTCCTTTATGGAAACCCAGATGGATCTCTTCCAAGAAAAAGTAAAAGGCAAGTACATGACGGCTACCTTGGTCAGCGCTAAGACAGGGGAAATCCTGGCTACAACTCAACGGCCGACCTTTAATGCAGATACCAAGGATGGCATCACAAAAGACTTTGTCTGGCGTGATATCCTCTATCAAAGCAACTACGAGCCAGGATCCACTATGAAGGTGATGATGTTGGCCTCAGCCATTGATAACAATACCTTCCCTGGTGGCGAATCCTTTAACAGTAGTGAATTGAAAATAGCAGATGCGACTATTCGAGACTGGGACGTCAATGAAGGGTTGACCAGTGGTGGTACCATGACCTTCTCTCAAGGTTTTGCCCATTCAAGTAATATCGGGATGACCTTGCTTGAGCAAAAGATGGGAGATGCAACCTGGCTGGACTATCTTAACCGCTTTAAGTTTGGGGTGCCGACCCGTTTTGGTCTGGCAGATGAGTACACAGGTCAATTACCTGCGGATAACATTGTCAATATTGCTCAAAGTTCATTTGGTCAAGGGATTTCTGTTACCCAGACCCAGATGCTTCGTGCTTTTACATCTATTGCCAACGATGGGGTTATGTTGGAGCCGAAATTTATCAGTGCTATCTATGATCCAAATGATCAGTCTGTCCGTAAGTCTCAAAAGGAAATTGTTGGAAACCCTGTGTCAAAAGCGGCTGCATCCTCTACTCGAGACCACATGGTCATGGTCGGAACAGATCCTGTCTACGGTACCATGTACAATCACCGTACAGGAATGCCAACTGTCAATGTCCCAGGTCAGAATATTGCCCTAAAATCAGGAACTGCTCAGATTGCTGATGAGAAGAATGGTGGCTACCTAACAGGTGAAACCAACTATATCTTCTCTGTTGTGTCGATGCATCCTGCAGAAAATCCTGACTTTATCCTCTATGTGACGGTGCAACAGCCAGAGCATTATTCGGATATTCAGCTTGGGGAGTTTGCCAACCCAATCCTTGAGCGGGCTTCTGCCATGAAAGAATCCCTCAATCTTCAGTCAACCGCTAAGAACTTGGATCAGGTCAGCAAGACGACAAGCTATGCTATGCCGGCTACCAAGGACTTTACTCCGGGTGACTTAGCAGAAGAATTGCGTCGTAACCTTGTCCAACCAATCGTTATTGGAACAGGAACCAAGATCAAGGATCTCTCGGTTTCTGAAGGAGATAATTTGGAAGCCAATCAGCAGATCTTGATCCTGTCAGATAAGGTCGAAGAAATGCCTGATATGTACGGCTGGACAGATGAAAATGTGCAAACATTTGCCAAATGGCTGAATATAGAAGTCGAGTGGGAAGGTAGTGGCAAAACGGTCAAGAAACAAAGTGTCCGTGCCAATACAGCCCTCAAAGACATTAAAAAAATGAAAATAACTTTAGGAGATTAAGATGATTAGTTCCATTAGTGCTGGAGTTCTAGCCTTTCTACTGACCTTGATAGGTATTCCAGCCTTTATCCGATTTTATCGAAAAGCACAGATTACGGGACAGCAGATGCACGAGGATGTCAAGCAACACCAAGCTAAAGCTGGGACTCCAACCATGGGAGGTATTGTCTTCCTTATTGTTGCAGTTGTTGTGAGCTTCCTTGTCGCTCTCTTTACCCAACAATTGACAAACAATGTAGGCATGATTTTGTTTATCTTGGTTTTATATGGTTTGGTAGGCTTTTTGGACGATTTTCTCAAGGTCTTTCGCAAGATCAACGAAGGCTTAAATCCCAAGCAAAAACTTGCTCTCCAGCTGCTTGGAGGAGTGATTTTCTACCTCTTTTATGAGCGTGGTGGCGACATGCTCTCAGTTTTTGGCTACCAAGTGCACCTGGGTATTTTCTATATTTTCTTTGCCCTTTTCTGGCTAGTTGGCTTTTCAAATGCGGTGAATCTGACTGACGGGATCGACGGCTTAGCAAGTATTTCAGTGGTGATTAGCTTATCGGCCTACGGTGTGATTGCTTATATGCAAAATCAACTGGATATCCTTCTTGTGATTCTTGCCATGATTGGTGGTTTGCTAGGCTTCTTCGTCTTTAATCACAAGCCTGCCAAGGTCTTCATGGGTGATGTTGGAAGTTTGGCTCTAGGTGGGATGCTGGCAGCAATCTCTATGGCCCTCCACCAAGAATGGACTCTTTTGCTGATTGGGATTATCTATGTCTTTGAGACAAGCTCTGTTATGATGCAGGTTACCTACTTCAAACTTAGTGGTGGGAAGCGTATTTTCCGTATGACACCTGTGCATCACCATTTTGAGCTTGGAGGATTCTCAGGCAAGGGCAATCCTTGGAGCGAGTGGAAGGTTGACTTCTTCTTTTGGGGAGTTGGGCTTCTAGCAAGTCTCTTGACCCTAGCCTTTTTATACCTACTGTAAAAATAACTTTTGATGACAAAATAAAACAGGATGAAGGTGATCTTCATCCTGTTTTTGTGTGCTTAAAGGTTAGTTGGAGTCATCCTTTCTTCCTTTTAACATAAAAGTGGCTGTAAGGGCTAGGCTGAGTCCTGCTAAGAAGAGGAGTGGGTTGGACGTTTCTCCTGTTGCTGGAAGTTCTTCTTTAGGAGAATGATTTCCAGTTTTCGCAGGGATCGGACTAGCTGAAAGGTCTTCAGCGCCGTGCGCTAAGGTTTCTATATCTGAAGCACTTGGTTTTTCCTCTGTGTTAGAGCTTGTTCCAGCAGCTTGATAGATGACAGCATAGGTACTGAAATGATTAGTGATGAATTCTACCTTTCCATCTCGAACGTCGAAATCAAGGGCTTGCAATTCCTTGGTCGGAGTGAGGTAGTAGACATTTTCTACTTTAGCTGAAATAGGCAAGCGAACCAGAACAGAGCCTTTTGGCTGCAAGCTATGATCGTTTGGATTTTTAAGCTGTAGGTCGTAAGCATCATAGGTCTTGCCAAAGAGTTCTTGAGCTAGGACGCGTCGGCTAGAGATGTGAGAGATTCCTTCTAAGTCGGTAGCTCCACCGATAATTTCAACACCCGTCTTTTTATCTTTCAAGGTGCGTAACTGATACTCAGGTCGGGTGAGGGTTGGAGCAGCCTGATCTCCACTAGTTCTGATAGGGCCAGTGTACTCAGGTTTTTCAACAATAGGAGCTTCTTCTTGCCCCGCAATCCCGATAGGCTCGGTGTATTCAGGTTTTTCAACTGTAGGCGGCTCTTCTTGACCTGCGGTTCCGATAGGTTCAGTATATTCAGGCTTATCTACAGTAGGAGACTCTTCTTGCCCAGCAGTTCCGATAGGCTCGGTGTATTCAGGAATTTCTACAGTGGGTGGCTCTTCTTGCCCAGCAGTCCCGATAGGTTCAGTGTACTCAGGTTTCTCTACAGTAGGAGTTGGTTCGTCCCCCTTGCTTGTAGTTGGTTGCTTCTCATCGACTTTCTTTTCATCCTTTTTAGTAAAGACGGCTACGATAGGGCTGCTTGTGGTATTTCCTTGAATGGTATAAGCTTCAATGGCATTTCCAGCTTTGCGATTGGTTTCGTCAGGAATTGGGATTTGAACTTGATTGTCTTGGATTGATAGGATAGTCTGATCTCCACTTGTAACCAGATGCGTTTCATCCACCTTACGCAAAACTAGAGGATCTTTGACACCTGGGAAGGTCACTGCGATGGCTTCCCAATCTCCAGATGGTAGGCTTAAGGAAATGGTTTTGTCATTTTCCTTAAGAGGCGCGATGTTCGGGCTATCTATACCAACAGCAGGGGCTTTGATGATATCAAAGGAGTCTAGAGAGATTTTCTTGCGACCTTGTGGCGAATCTGGGTCAACTTGTAATGTCAGGGTGTGCGGGCCGTCAGTAAGGTTTGTAAATTCGCCAATAAAGGCTCTCTTTTCGGTTGCACCTGAAGTGTAGAAGTCTAGACTTGGCATTTCTTTGCCATCTAGTGTAACACTTGCTCGTCCAAGAGCGAGGCTCTTCAAGCCATAAATTCGAATGCCCGTCCCTGTAAAGGAAATAGTTGCCTGAGCTTCTGAAGCTGCACTAGAGTCGCTGTTGTTGATATCAGCGTATTTTTCGGTACCTCCGTAGAGTTCAGGGTCAGACCAGTTCTTAAACTGGGAACCATACTGGATACGAGGGTCGCGATCATCCATTTTTTCAATTGAATTACCTGTTCCTGCTAGAATCTTGAAGTAGTCTAACGAAATTTTCGAGCGCTCACTACCACGTCCTTTGTGTTCACGTTTAACACTAAGAGTCAGTGTATGAGATCCGTCAGATAATCCTGCGAAGCGACCGATGAGACTACCTTTTTCAGTTGCCCCAGCAGTATGGAAGTCAAGCTCGCCGACCTCTTTGCCATCAATTTTAGCAGTGGCAAGACCTAGTTCAGACGATTTCAGTCCATAGATTTCGATACCAACGCCGGTGAAAGGAATGGTAGCAGTTAAATCTTTGTCAGTGTAGTTTCCTCGTGAAAGATCAGCAAACTTCTCTGTTCCTGCAAATAATTCTGAGTCTGCCCAGTTTCCAAAGGCAGCTCCGTACTGGATACGGCCGTCTCGATCATCCATCAATTCACTAGGGGTTTCTACAGTTGCTTGTTCAGAGACTTGTGTAGAAACATTACCCAGCATAGCCTTAACAGTATAAGTGTAGGCGAGTTGAGGATCGAGTGAGCGGTCAATAAAGTGGGTTTGATTGGTTACAAATTCTCTGCTTACAGAGGTTTGGCCAGATGCGTCTTTCACTTGTCTTTGGATGACATAGTGGGTAGCGCCTTCTACTTGGTTGAAGGTAAGTTCGGTAGTGACACCATTTTGTCGAACTGCTGTCAGACTGGTTACACGACCAGGGAAGTGTTCAAAGGTAATGACGTCACCTTTTTGTGTTGCTAGTTGGATGCGACCATCTTTGAGGATAGTTGCCTTGACTGGTTTGCCATTGACCTTGATCTGACTGGCTTCGATCTTTGGATAGTCTACAACCAGGTCTCCACCGACATTTGAAAGGAAGGACAAGCTTTGCAGGTTTTTATCTTTCCACTTCATGCTGACTTCAAAGTTACCGCGGGCAACCAAGCCAGAAACCTGACCGTCTTTCCAAGCATCAGGAAGGGCTGGCAATGGTGCAATATAGCCTGTATGAGATTGGAGGAGCATTTCTGCCATCCCACTAGTTGCCCCAAAGTTTCCATCTATTTGGAAAGGCGCGTGGGTATCCCAAAGGTTTTCTAGGGTTGAATACTTGAGCTGTTCAGCGAGTAAGCGATGGGCACGGTTACCGTCCAGCAGACGAGCCCAGAGGTTGATTTTATTTGCCTTAGACCAACCAGTACCCCCATCTCCACGGTGGTTCAAGGTAGCACGCGCAGCTTCTAGGTATTCAGCTTGATCTTTGCTAAAGAGCGTACCTGGGAAGAGACCAACTAGATGGGAAACGTGGCGGTGGTGATTTTCAATCCCTTCATTGGTGAATTGGGGGCTGTCCTCCTCGTACCATTCCTTAATGCGTCCCTCTTTGTTGATGTGAAGTGGTTTTAGTTTGTCAAATTTAGCCTTGACCTCTGTGACTAAGTCTTGGTCGACATTCAGATGGTTGGCGACTTCCATGTAGTCGTGGAATAGCTGCAAGACTAGCGACTGGTCAAAGGTATTTCCGATGGTAATGGTCCCGTGTTCTGGTGAGTAGGATGGAGAAGACACCCAACGGTCACTGGCCTGGTCATAATGCAAGAAGGAGTTCCAGAACTTAGCGGTTTCCTTGAGCATTGGATAAATCTTTTCTTTGAGATAAGTCTCATCCTTGGTGAATTTATAGTAGTCATAGACATTCTGCATCATCCAGGCATTAGCAGCTGGAGACCAACCCCAATAGTAATTCCAGCCTGGAGTAGTCCAGCCAAATGGTGTCGCTTGGGTGTGGACCAGCCAACCATTTTCTTGTCCGTCTTTGGATTCGATACCTGCGTATTCCTTAGCAGCGATACGACCATAGTAGCGCATGTCGTCAATGTAATTGATCATTGGCTTGGCTGTTTCAGCCAGATTGCTCATATAGGCAGGCCAATAGTTCATTTGCAAATTGACATTGAGGTGGTAGTCAGCGTTCCAAGGTGGATTGTCTACAGCATTCCAGACTCCTTGTAGGTTAGCAGGAAGGGCATCTGTCCGATCACGAGATGAACTAATCAATAAATAACGTCCGTATTGGAAGAAGAGTTCTTCCAGTTTTTGCCCTTTGCTAGGGTTATAGCTTTGAAGGGCCTCTTTTGTCGTTTGAGTAGTCTTGTTTCCACCTAGATTTAGTTTAACGCGGTTAAAGAGACTTTGATACTCCTTGATATGGGCCTTTTTCAGTGTCTCATAGTCTTTGGCCTTCGCTGCTTCGACAATCCCTTTAACTGTTTTTTCGAGGTCAATGTCTTTTCGATAGTTGGTTTTTGGATTCTGAGCAAAGTTAGTCTTGGCACTGAGATAGAGGGTCGCATAGCTTGCGCCTGTAACGGTTAGTGTCTCGTCCTGAACAGTCACCTTTCCGTCCGTTTTAATTCCTAGATAGGATGCAAATTGGAGGCCGTTATCTTTGACAGTTCCCTTTAGAAGGATTCCGTTTGCATCTGTAGTGACATGACCATTCTTATAGTTGGAATATTCCCAAGAGTAGTTGCCATTAGCAAGCAAGTCTTCTGTCAAGCTGTTCCAAAGGGTAAAGTCAAGTGTCTTATTTCCTTTTTTGGTCAAGTGGGTCACAGTGATATCATCAGGATAACTGGAGAAGGTTTCGCGTTTGAAAGTCGTCCCATCTTGGGTGTAAGAAGTTGTCGTAGTGGCTTCAGTGATATCCAAACCACGATGATAATCTGTTACAGTATCTAACCCTTTCTTCTGGTTATTAAAGACCATGAAGATATCTCCAAAGGCTAGGTAACGTCCATACTGGGCGTTGTTTGGTCCGACTAGATTTTGTTCAGCTAGCTGTTTTGCTTTTTGGCGGTCACCAGCTTCGAGGGCTTTACGTATCTCTGCTAAGACCTTGTAGCGGTCCTTGTAGTTTCCACCGTTATAGTCGGTGCTATCGGGTTGTGGTCCTCCTGACCAGAGGGTCTTTTCGTTGTACTGGATTCTTTCTTCGCCAATTAGACCGAAAACCTTGGCTCCCATCTCTCCATTTCCGACAGGAAGGGCTTGTTTTTCCCATCCATCATAGGAGGGAGCTGTTGGCTGATCGTAGTTGAGTTGATAGTTTTCTTGTTTTGTCACAGGCTGATCTGCTTTTTCAGGTTCCTTATTTTCTTTAGCTTCTTCACTAGCTTGACTATTTGTCTTCGGAGTCTCCTCAGCTGGCTTGCTTTCGGAACTTGGAGTCTCAACTAGAGCTGGTTTAGTGGTCTCGGTCGGTTCAATCTGCTCTGATCCACTATCAGGTTTAGTTGTAGTCTCGACAATACTTGGGTCATTTTGCTGCACTTCAATACCATCAGCTGAGACTGTATGACTGGATAGAAAAACAGCTCCCAGTAAAACAGAAGCAGTCCCAACCGTCAGCTTGCGGATGCTATAGCGACAGGATTTCTCCCAAAAGTGTTTTTTCATAAAACCCTCCTTTTTGCAAGCGCATTCATTATTGTTTAAAAAAATAATATGTACTTTTCTAAACGATAAATGTCCAATTAGGTTTGTATGATTTTAATATAGCAAATAAATCCATCTATTGCAAGGGCTTACATGAGCAAAACTAAACTTTTACCAAATTTTACCTGACTCTCCTATCAAGTGGTAAGATTAGTTAGTTTGTAATGATTCTTCCATAAATCTAAGAATAACAATAATACTAAGAAGAAAAACAGTTGAGAGTATCCCCAACTGTAAGTGTTTATTTTGAATGCCTTTTTGCAAAATCGACAAATCTGAATTTTTCGAGTTTATGCCGACTTTCAGTAAACTGAAACTGGCGTCCGTCTTGGAGATAGACTTTTGACTTGATTGAAACGACATAAGGGTCTTTGCCAATGTCCATGAGAATCTTGTCTCGATCATTGGTGTGGTCAATAGTAATTTCTTTCTGAGCATAATCAATATGGAGTTTGAGGTCGTCCTCTATATACGAGTAGATAGACTGCTCAGCAATTTGCCGAGTGAGATTTGGGATCAGTTCCATATCCAGATAGTCCGTATCCAGAACCGATACCAGATCATCCACCACACGCTGGCGGACTACCTTCCAAACCATCCGAAACTCTGGAAAGCCGGTTATCAGTGAGGATTTTTTATCGATAATGATCTTGTCCAGACTGACGACATTAGTCTTAGAGCGAAGTCCAAGTTCCTGGACCAGTTCTTGGTAGCTGGTTAGGTTGGAGACAGGGAAATTGACCGTTTCTTCTTTGACGACTTGGGAACCTTGCCCCCTTATCTTTTTGATCAATCCTTCCTCTTGGAGTAGGGCTAGAGCTTTTCGGACGGTGTCACGGCTCACCTGATACTGGCTCATGAGGTCGTGCTCGCTGGGGAGGAAATCTCCGACAGCGTAAGTCTCGTTTTGAATGGTTTTTTGGATTTGCTTAAATAATTGTTGGTATTTCTTCATATTACTTCCTTAAATGGGTTTTTAGTCTAGTTCAATGGACACCTGTATCTATTTTACCATACAAGTGCTAGAAAATATCCAAAAATATCCTCTTTTTATCACAAACAAGTTGCATACAAGTTTGGTATCGTTTACAATAGAACTATCAAGTCAAGCTTGCTTTGACAAGTATAAGGAGAATCAAATGGGAAAATTTGAACAAGAAGCCAAAGATCTGCTTCAGGCGATCGGAGGCAAGGAGAATGTCACTGCTGTCACCCACTGTGCGACACGGATGCGCTTTGTTCTCGGAGACGAAAAGAAGGCCAATGTCAAGGCTATCGAGTCGATTCCAGCCGTTAAAGGGACCTTTACAAATGCGGGTCAATTTCAGGTGATTATCGGGAATGACGTGCCAATTTTTTATAATGATTTTACAGCTGTTTCAGGCATTGAGGGTGTTTCCAAAGAAGCAGCCAAGTCGGCAGCTAAGAGCAATCAAAACGTACTTCAACGTGTCATGACCACTCTAGCGGAGATCTTTACACCGATTATTCCAGCCTTGATTGTTGGAGGCTTGATCCTCGGTTTCCGTAATGTCTTGGAGGGTGTTCATTGGTCAATGTTGGATGGCAAAACCATCACAGAATCTTCTCAGTTTTGGGCAGGAGTCAATCACTTCCTCTGGTTGCCTGGTGAAGCGATCTTCCAGTTCTTGCCAGTAGGAATTACCTGGTCTGTCTCTCGTAAGATGGGAACCAGCCAAATCTTGGGGATTGTTCTCGGGATCTGTTTGGTTTCACCTCAGTTGCTCAATGCCTATGCAGTTGCCTCAACACCTGCATCAGAAATCGCAGCAAATTGGGTTTGGAATTTTGGCTACTTTACTGTTAATCGTATTGGTTACCAGGCTCAAGTTATCCCAGCCTTGCTTGCAGGTTTGAGTCTGTCTTATCTTGAAATTTTCTGGCGCAAGCATATCCCAGAAGTCATTTCCATGATTTTTGTGCCTTTCTTGTCATTGATTCCAGCTTTGATTTTGGCTCACACTGTCTTGGGACCAATCGGTTGGACAATCGGACAAGGACTTTCAGCAGTTGTCTTGGCAGGTTTGACTGGTCCAGTTAAGTGGCTCTTCGGTGCGATTTTTGGTGCCCTCTACGCTCCATTTGTCATCACAGGTCTGCACCATATGACCAATGCCATCGACACACAATTGATTGCGGATGCTGGCGGAACGGCTCTCTGGCCAATGATTGCCCTTTCTAATATTGCCCAAGGTTCTGCTGTATTTGCCTATTATTTCATGCACCGTCATGATGATCGTGAGGCTCAGGTTTCACTTCCTGCAACCATTTCAGCCTATCTCGGTGTTACAGAACCAGCCCTCTTTGGGGTCAATGTCAAGTACATTTATCCATTTGTAGCTGGGATGATTGGTTCAGCCCTTGCAGGCATGTTGTCCGTTACATTCAATGTAACTGCGGCTTCTATCGGTATCGGAGGTTTACCAGGTATCCTCTCTATTCAACCTCAATACATGCTGCCGTTTGCAGGAACCATGCTAGTTGCTATTGCTGTACCAATGCTCTTGACTTTCTTCTTCCGTAAGGCAGGCTTCTTTACAAAAACAGAGGACGATACAGCCTTACAGGCAGAATTCGTTGCCCAAGAAGAAGCAGAATTTGTGACTCATGAACCAGTAACCCTTGCTCCAGTAGAAATTGTCAGCCCACTTGCTGGTCAAGTGAAAGAATTGAGTCAAGCGACGGATCCTGTTTTTGCATCAGGCGTCATGGGACAAGGTCTAGTCATTGAACCAAGCCAAGGTGAGTTGACTTCTCCAGTCAATGGGACAGTGACGGTGCTTTTCCCTACCAAGCATGCCGTTGGTATTGTCTCTGACGAAGGGGTAGAATTGCTCATCCACATCGGTATGGATACAGTAGGTCTTGATGGCAAAGGTTTTGAAAGTCTTGTAGCTCAAGGAGATCACGTCACAGTTGGTCAGAAATTGATTCGTTTTGATATAGATGTCATTAAGGCTGCAGGTCTCGTAACAGAAACTCCTGTTATCATCACTAACCAAGATGCTTATACAGCGACTATCACTGGAACTTATCCAACAACTATCCAAGCTGGGGAAGCTCTCATGGTCGCTACACGAATCTAATACTCTTCGAAAATCTCTTCAAACCACGTCAGCTTTATCTACAACCTCAAAGCGGTGCTTTGAGCAACCTGCGGCTAGCTTCCTAGTTTGCTCTTTGATTTTCATTGAGTATAATTGAAATAAAACAAACAGGGAAGGAACAGAGGTTCCTCCCTTTTATCAGAAAAGGAGAAACAGGATGGCACTTGATAAAAGAAAAGTAGTCTATCAAATCTATCCAAAATCATACAAAGACACCACTGGAAATGGTATTGGGGATTTCCGTGGGATTATCGAAAAAATCCCCTATCTAGCCAAACTGGGCGTGGATATGGTCTGGCTCAATCCATTCTATCCAAGCCCCCAACGGGATAATGGTTATGATATTTCAGATTATATGGCAGTAGATCCTCTTTTTGGTGATATGGCTGATTTTGAGGAAATGGTGCGTGTTGGTAAGGAGCACAAGATTGACTTTATGCTGGATATGGTGCTCAATCATTGTTCGACAGAACACGAATGGTTTCAGAAAGCCCTAGCTGGCGACCAGTACTACCAAGACTTTTTCTTCATCCAAGACCAACCGACAGATTGGCAGTCTAAGTTTGGCGGCTCTGCCTGGGCGCCTTTCGGGGATACGGGGAAATACTATCTTCACCTCTTTGATGAGACCCAGGCTGACCTTAATTGGCGCAATCCCAATGTCCGTAAGGAACTTTTCAAGGTTGTTAATTTCTGGCGAGACAAGGGAGTCAAAGGTTTCCGATTTGATGTGATCAATTTGATTGGTAAGGATGAGGTCTTGGTGGACTGTCCTGAAAATGAAGGGAAGCCAGCTTACACAGACAAGCCCATCGTTCATGACTATTTGCGCATGATGAACCAAGCCACTTTTGGATCAGACGATAGTTTTATGACAGTTGGGGAAATGTCCTCAACCACCATGGCAAACTGTGTCCTCTATTCGTCACCTGACCGTCAGGAATTATCCATGACCTTTAATTTCCATCATCTCAAGGTGGACTACAAGGATGGACAAAAGTGGACCTTGGCTCCCTTTGATTTTGAAGAGTTGAAAAGTCTTTATCATAGCTGGGGCAAGGAGATGAGTGATAAAAACGGCTGGAGCGCCCTCTTTTGGAACAATCACGACCAACCACGAGCCTTGAATCGTTTTATCGATATTCAACATTTCCGCAATGAAGGGGCGACTATGCTGGCTGCCAGCATTCACCTGTCACGTGGGACACCTTATATCTACATGGGTGAGGAAATCGGAATGGTTGACCCAGACTATGATTCCATGGCTGACTATGTGGATGTCGAGTCCATCAATGCTTATCAGATGCTCTTAAAAGAAGGGAAAAGTGAGCAAGAAGCCTTCCAGATTATTCAGGCCAAGTCACGAGATAATTCACGCATTCCTATGCAGTGGGATGCCTCAGAAAATGCAGGATTTTCAACAGGCACTCCATGGTTGAAAGCTGGTAAATCCTATAAAGATATCAACGTAGAAAATGACATCCAAGGCCCAATTTTCACCTTCTACCAAAACTTGATTCGACTTCGTAAGGAAATGCCAATCATTTCAGAAGGAAGTTACAAACCAGCCTTTGAAGACAGTCAGCAAGTCTACGCTTTTGAACGTCAGTATAAGGATGAAACATTACTGGTCCTCAATAACTTTTATGCCACAGAAGTGGAAATCGACTTACCAGTAGACTACCAAAATGGACAAATTTTGCTTTCTAACTATGAAACTACAGAAGTGGCTGAGAAAATTCTGCTCAAACCTTATCAAACACTGGCTATTTATGTAAATTAAACGCAGCAAGGAGCCCTCTTTCATCGAAATGCAGGGCTCCTTTTTTGTCGCCTTTTACCCTTCGTGAAAGCGTAAAACAAACTAGTCAGGAAAGTCA
Organism: Streptococcus oralis; assembly: GCF_003943395.1. GTDB lineage: Bacteria > Bacillota > Bacilli > Lactobacillales > Streptococcaceae > Streptococcus > Streptococcus oralis_BF. The sequence continues at coordinate 46,138 of NZ_RJPJ01000007.1, forward strand.
CTTTATGGTATAATATAGAAGACTCAAAAAGAAACAGGAGAAAAAGAATGGATTTACTTTTAGCAATTGTCTTGATTGTGCTAGCTTTTCTAGGAGGAGCTCTTGGAGGGATGTACTTGGTTCGTAAGCAAATCGAAAAAGAATTTGCGGACAACCCACGTTTGAACGCTGAGGCAGTTCGTGCTCTCTTGAGTGCAAATGGTCAAAAACCAAGCGAAGCCAAGGTACAACAAGTTTACCACCAAATCATCCGCCAACAAAAAGCAGCTCTTGCTAACAATAAAAAGAAATAAATAGGAAAAGTCTGGGATGAAAGTTCCAGACTTCTCACTATGTTCAATAGTTCTCAAGGATAAGACTTTTTCCTTGCATTCTATTGATATTTGATTATGATTAAGAGAGAGGCAGTTGCCATTCTATCAAGCTGTCTATCCGTTCATTTAGGACGAGTAATTATGATGAACTATCAATCAGAAAAAGACTAGAAAGAAGACTGTATGGATAATCGACCAATTGGTTTTTTGGATTCGGGTGTCGGGGGCTTGACCGTTGTACGTGAGCTCATGCGCCAGCTTCCCCATGAAGAAATCGTCTATATTGGAGATTCGGCACGGGCGCCCTATGGTCCCCGTCCTGCTGAGCAAATCCGTGAATATACTTGGCAGTTGGTCAACTTTCTCTTGACCAAGGATGTCAAGATGATTGTCATTGCTTGTAACACTGCGACTGCGGTCGTCTGGGAAGAAATCAAGGTCCAACTAGATATTCCTGTCCTAGGTGTGATTTTGCCAGGAGCTTCGGCAGCCATCAAGTCCAGTCAAGGCGGGAAAATCGGAGTCATTGGAACCCCCATGACGGTCCAATCAGACATCTATCGTCAGAAAATCCATGATCTGGATCCGGATTTACAGGTGGAGAGTTTGGCCTGTCCCAAGTTTGCTCCCTTGGTGGAGTCTGGTGCCCTGTCAACCAGTGTCACCAAGAAAGTGGTCTATGAAACCCTGCGTCCCTTGGTCGGCAAGGTGGATAGCCTGATTTTGGGTTGTACCCATTACCCACTCCTTCGCCCTATCATCCAAAATGTCATGGGACCAAAGGTTCAGCTCATCGATAGTGGGGCAGAGTGTGTACGGGATATCTCGGTTTTGCTGAACTATTTTGAAATCAATCGTAGCCGAGATGCGGGACCTCTTCAACATCGTTTTTACACAACAGCCAATAGCCAAAGTTTTGCCCAAATTGGAGCAGAATGGCTGGAAAAAGAAATTCATGTGGAGCATGTAACATTATGACAAACAAAATTTATGAATACAAGGACGACCAGGACTGGTATGTTGGTGTCTGGGATGTCTATGGAGGCATCTATAGCCTCATCAAAGATCCTCTCGAGCTTGATTTTATGGATTTAGCGCGGATTTTTCGTGACGAGGAAAATGGATTTCCGATTACGATAACGGTGATGCGCTGGTCTTCTAACTACCGTCTGCTCTCCTTTATCGTTGAGATTTTAAATGCAGAAGCAGGACGTAACTTGGAAGTCATCCAACGTCAGGGAACCCTGCTCTTAGTTGAAAATGGACAACTCCTGCATGTCGAATTGCCTAAAGAAGGGGTCAATGTAGAAGCCTTCTTTGAGACTAGCAAGGTTAGAGAAACTCTGCTCATTGCGACTCGTAACGAGGGCAAGACCAAGGAATTCCGAGCTATCTTTGACAAACTAGGCTACGACGTGGAAAATCTCAATGACTATCCAGATCTGCCTGAAGTAGCTGAAACAGGCATGACCTTTGAAGAAAATGCTCGACTTAAAGCAGAAACTATTTCCCAATTAACAGGCAAGGTGGTGCTAGCAGATGACTCTGGTCTCAAAGTCGATGTCCTCGGTGGCTTGCCAGGTGTCTGGTCAGCTCGTTTTGCAGGTGTAGGAGCAACCGACCGTGAAAACAATGCCAAACTCTTGCACGAATTGGCCATGGTCTTTGATCTCAAGGACCGTTCGGCTCAATTCCACACAACCCTAGTCGTAGCTAGTCCAAACAAGGAAAGCTTGGTGGTTGAAGCTGACTGGCCAGGTTATATCAACTTTGAGCCCAAGGGGGAGAATGGTTTTGGTTATGATCCCCTCTTCCTTGTGGGAGAGACAGGGAAATCCTCAGCAGAGCTAACCCTTGAAGAAAAAAATAGCCAATCCCACCGAGCCTTAGCCGTTAAGAAACTTTTGGAGGTATTTCCATCATGGCAAAGCAAACCATCATTGTAATGAGTGACTCCCACGGAGATAGCTTGATTGTGGAAAAAATTCGTGACCGCTATCTGGGGAAAGTTGATGCCATTTTTCACGATGGTGACTCAGAACTCCGTCCAGACTCTCCGCTCTGGGAGGGCATCCATGTCGTCAAAGGCAACATGGACTTTTATGCTGGCTACCCAGAACGTTTGGTAACTCAACTTGGTCCAACCAAGATCATCCAGACGCATGGACACTTGTTTGATATCAATTTCAACTTTCAAAAGTTGGACTACTGGGCTCAGGAAGAAGAAGCGGACATCTGTCTCTATGGTCACTTGCATGTGCCAAATGCTTGGATGGAAGGCAAAACACTCTTTCTCAATCCAGGCTCCATCAGCCAACCACGAGGAACCATCAGAGAATGCCTCTATGCCCGTGTGGAGATTGATGACAGCTATTTCAAAGTAGACTTTTTGACACGTGATCATGAGGTTTATTCAGGCTTGTCCAAGGAGTTTACTCGATGATTGCCAAGGAATTTGAAGCATTTTTACTGGAGCAGGAAGAGACTTTTCTTACCCCTGCTGAGAATCTAGCGGCTTTGATTGATACCCATAATGCTGACCATGCGATTTTAGTGTTGAGCCAAATCACTTATACCCGTATCCCTGTTGTGACCTTTGACAAACGCTTTGTTGGAACCATTGGCTTGAGAGATATTTTGGCTTATCAAATGGAGCAAGGTTTGACGGATGAACAGATGGCAACGACAGATATCGTCAATATGACCAAGACAGATGTGGCAGTTGTCGCTCCAGACTATAACATCACAGAGGTCCTCCATAAACTGGTGGATGAACCCTTCTTGCCAGTGGTAGATGATGAAGGGATTTTCCAAGGAATCATCACGCGTAAATCTATCCTCAAGGCTGTCAATGCCCTCTTGCATGACTTTAGTAAGGAATACGAGATTCGATGCAAATGAGAGAGAGGATTTCAGACTTTTTAGAGGGAAAGCAGGGATTGTCTGCCAATTCCAAGCAGTCTTATAAGTATGATTTGGAGCAATTTTTAGACATTGTAGGTGAGCGGATTTCGGAGACCGGTCTCAAGATTTACCAAGCCCAGCTAGCCAATCTAAAAATCAGCGCCCAGAAGCGAAAACTTTCGGCCTGTAACCAATTTCTCTACTTTCTCTATCAAAAAGGTGAAGTGGACAGTTTTTATCGTTTGGAATTAGCCAAACAAGCTGAAAAGAAGACTGAAAAGCCAGAGATTCTAGACCTAGACTCTTTTTGGCAGGAAAGTAATTATCCAGAAGGACGCTTGCTGGCGCTTCTTATCTTGGGAATGGGCTTGCTGCCAAGTGAGATTTTAGCCCTTAAGGTTGCAGATATCAATCTTGATTTTCAGGTGCTGCGAATCAACAAGGCTTCCCAACAGAGGATTGTTACCATACCCACGACTTTGATTCCAGAGCTAAAACCCTTGATGGGGCAGACCTATCTCTTTGAAAGGGGAGGAAAAGCCTATTCTCGTCAGTGGGCCTTTCGTCAGCTAGAGTCCTTTGTCAAGGAGAAAGGTTTCCCAGCCTTATCAGCCCAAGCCTTGCGGGAACAGTTCATTCTAAGACAAATAGAAAAGAAGGTCGATTTGTACGAAATTGCAAAAAAATTAGGACTAAAAACAGTCCTGACCTTAGAAAAATATAGATAATGGATATTAAATTAAAAGATTTTGAAGGGCCCCTGGACCTGCTCTTGCACTTGGTTTCTAAGTATCAGATGGATATTTACGATGTGCCGATCACAGAAGTTATCGAACAGTATCTAGCCTATGTCTCAACCCTGCAGGCCATGCGTCTGGAAGTGACGGGTGAGTATATGGTTATGGCCAGTCAGCTCATGCTGATCAAGAGCCGCAAGCTTCTTCCAAAGGTGGCAGAAGTGGCTGATTTGGAGGACGACCTGGAGCAGGATCTTCTCTCTCAAATCGAAGAATACCGCAAGTTCAAACTCTTGGGTGAGCACTTGGAGGCTAAGCACCAAGATCGGGCCCAGTACTATTCCAAAGCGCCAACAGAGTTGATTTACGAGGATGCGGAGCTTGTGCATGACAAGACGACCATTGACCTCTTTTTGGCTTTTTCAAATATCCTAGCCAAGAAAAAAGAGGAGTTCGCTCAGAACCACACGACCATTTTGCGGGATGAGTATAAGATTGAGGATATGATGGTCATCGTAAAAGATTCCGTGGCTGGACGGGACCAGTTACGTTTGCAGGATTTGTTCAAGGAAGCCCAAAATATCCAAGAGGTCATTACCCTCTTTTTGGCAACCCTAGAGTTAATCAAAACCCAGGAGTTAGTCCTCGTGCAAGAGGAGAGTTTCGGAGATATCTATCTCATGGAAAAGAAGGAAAAAAGTCAAGCGGAGCAAGGTTTGACTTGATAGAGAGGAAAGATGAGTACTTTAGCAGAAATAGAAGCGCTCTTGTTTGTAGCAGGTGAAGATGGGATTCGAGTCCGTCAGTTGGCTGAACTCCTATCGCTTCCACCAACAGGCATCCAGCAGAGTTTAGAAAAATTAGCCCAGAAGTATGAAAAAGACCAAGAGTCGAGCTTGTCCCTGATTGAGACAGGTGGCGCTTACAGATTGGTGACCAAACCTCAATTTGCAGCGATTTTGAAGGAATACTCCAAGGCGCCCATTAACCAGAGTTTATCTCGGGCTGCCCTTGAGACCTTGTCCATCATTGCCTACAAGCAGCCGATTACGCGGATAGAAATTGATGCTATCCGTGGGGTCAATTCGAGCGGGGCCTTGGCAAAGTTGCAGGCTTTTGACTTGATACGAGAAGATGGGAAAAAAGAAGTGTTGGGCCGCCCCAACCTCTATGTAACTACGGATTATTTCCTAGATTACATGGGAATTAACCATTTGGAAGAACTGCCAGTGATTGATGAGCTTGAGATTCAAGCCCAAGAAAGCCAATTATTTGGTGAAAGGATAGAAGAAGATGAGAATCAATAAGTATATTGCCCACGCAGGTGTGGCCAGTAGGAGAAAAGCAGAAGAGTTGATCAAGCAAGGCTTGGTGACGGTCAACGGCCAAGTGGTGCGTGAACTAGCAATGACCATCAAATCAGGCGACAAGGTTGAAGTTGAAGGCCAACCTATCTACAACGAAGAAAAGGTCTACTATCTGCTTAACAAACCACGTGGAGTGATTTCCAGTGTGACAGATGACAAGGGTCGTAAGACTGTTGTCGACCTCTTGCCCAATGTCAAGGAGCGCATCTACCCAGTTGGACGTTTGGACTGGGATACATCAGGTGTTTTAATTTTGACCAACGATGGGGACTTTACGGATGAAATGATTCACCCCCGTAATGAGATTGACAAAGTCTATGTCGCGCGTGTTAAAGGTGTGGCCAACAAGGACAATCTTCGCCCCTTGACCCGTGGTCTTGAGATTGATGGCAAGAAAACCAAGCCAGCTGTCTATGAGATTCTCAAAGTGGACCCAGTCAAAAATCGCTCAGTAGTGCAGTTGACTATCCATGAAGGACGCAACCATCAGGTTAAAAAGATGTTTGAAGCCGTCGGTCTTCAAGTGGATAAGTTGTCTCGGACACGTTTTGGACACTTAGACTTGACAGGTCTCCGTCCAGGTGAAGCCCGTCGCCTTAACAAAAAAGAAATCAGCCAACTACACACCATGGCTGTAACCAAGAAATAATGAAACGAATCTTAATAGCGCCAGTACGCTTTTACCAACGTTTTATCTCACCAGCCTTTCCACCCTCTTGTCGCTTTGAGCCGACTTGTTCCAACTACATGATTCAGGCTATTGAAAAACATGGCTTCAAGGGTGTTTTGATGGGCTTGGCTCGAATTTTCCGATGCCATCCTTGGTCGAAAATAGGAAAAGATCCTGTCCCAGACCACTTTTCCCTCAAACGAAATCATAAACAATAAGAATCAGCCTGATTCTTTTTTGTATACTCTAGAAAGGAAGTTGGAAGATTAAGATTTCCACTATCCTTCTCCTATAAAAAGTGGTAAAATGGAGGACAGAAAGAAGGAACTGATATGACAACATTATTTTCAAAAATCAAAGAAGTAACAGAGCTTGCTGCTATCTCAGGTCATGAAGCGCCTGTCCGGACTTATCTTCGTGAAAAGTTGACACCGCATGTGGATGAAGTGGTGACAGATGGTTTAGGTGGCATTTTCGGTATCAAGCATTCGGAAGTTGCCGATGCGCCCCGTGTTTTGGTCGCTTCTCATATGGATGAAGTTGGTTTTATGGTCAGTGAGATCAAGCCAGATGGTACCTTCCGTGTCGTTGAAATCGGCGGCTGGAACCCTATGGTGGTAAGTAGTCAACGCTTTAAACTTTTTACTCGTGATGGTCGTGAAATCCCAGTGATCTCAGGTTCTGTTCCTCCACATTTGACACGGGGAACAGGTGGGCCAACCATGGCAGCTATTTCAGATATCATTTTTGATGGTGGGTTTGCAGACAAGGCTGAAGCAGAAAGCTTTGGAATTCGTCCTGGAGACACTATCGTTCCAGATAGTAGTGCCATCCTAACAGCCAATGAAAAGAATATCATCTCAAAAGCTTGGGACAACCGCTACGGTGTTCTCATGGTGAGCGAGTTAGCTCAAGCCTTGTCAGGTCAAAAACTGGGAAATGAACTCTATCTTGGTTCCAATGTCCAAGAAGAAGTTGGGCTTCGTGGCGCTCATACTTCTACAACTAAGTTTGACCCAGAAGTTTTTCTGGCAGTTGACTGTTCACCTGCTGGTGATGTTTATGGTGGCCAAGGCAAGATTGGGGATGGAACACTGATTCGCTTCTATGATCCAGGTCATTTGCTTCTCCCGGGTATGAAGGATTTCCTTTTGACAACGGCTGAAGAGGCTGGTATCAAGTACCAATACTACTGTGGAAAAGGCGGAACGGACGCTGGAGCAGCCCATCTGAAAAATGGTGGTGTCCCATCTACAACTATCGGTGTCTGCGCTCGTTATATCCATTCTCACCAAACTCTCTACGCTATGGATGACTTCCTAGAAGCCCAAGCTTTCTTGCAAGCCCTAGTGAAAAAATTGGATCGTTCAACGGTTGATTTGATTAAACATTATTAAAGAATAAGAGAGGTGCTCGGAATGGCAGAACCAAACCTAGAAAGCCTTATAAAAGATCTCTACAACCATGCTCGTCAGGGCTTGAGTGACGATTTAGTCGCTGCTCTCCTAGAGACTGCTAAAAAACTACCTACTACAAATGAGCAATTACTAGCAGTCCGTCTCTCAGGTCTGGTCAATCTTGAACTGTTCAGAAATCCCAAACACCCAGCACCTGAATTGATCAATTTGGCTCGCTTTATCAAAAGAGAAGAAGCCAAGTACAGAGGCACTGCAGTTTCTGCTATCATGTTTGGAGAACTCTTTAAAATGCTTTGATTCCATTGAGAATCAAAGCATTTTTTTATATGTCAGAAAAGACATGCTTGATGAGGAGACGAAAAAAGCCATCCCATTCAGGATAGCTTTTTGGTTATTAGATTTGTTCAGCGATGACCTTTTCAGCTAGGTTCATAGCGTGGTCAGATACACGAGTGTAGTGAGAAATGATGTCGATAAAGTTGACCCCAGCTTGTGTTGAACACTCGCCCTTGTTAAGGCGTTTGATGTGGGTCTTTCTGAGAACACGTTCCATATTGTTGATTTCTTTATGGCGTTCAATCAGACTTTGAGCTTTTTCAATATCGTTATTTTCCACACTATCAAGTGCATCTTTGATAAATGCAGTTGTTGCTTGATAAATCTCAGCTAACTCCTCCAAAGCTGCTTCAGAGAAATGAACATCTTTGCGTTGGAGGTAGTCTGTTAGGTTGAGCAAGCCTTCTGCGTGGTCCCCAATACGTTCCAAATCACGAGATGAATCAAGGATGTTAGTCAACACTTCGCTTTCCTTTTGGCTCAAGGATTCGCTTGAGAGCCTGATGAGGTAACGAGTGAGTTTTTCATCGATGGTGTTAATGGCTTCCTCTGTCTTGTGCCCTTTTTCAGCTACCTTTTCATCCAAACCGATGATATAGTTATAAGAAAGGTCAAAAGCTTTTGCTGCATAGTTCCCTAAGTGCAAAAGTTCTTTTTTGGCATTTCCGAGGGCGATAGAAGGAGATTGTTGGATAAGTTGTTCGTCGAGATAAAGAGGCTCGTACTTGACAACCTCGTCTTCACCAGGGATGAGCTTGGTTACAAAGTAGGCCAAGGCTCCGATGAATGGAAATTGTACAATGGTGTTACTTACGTTAAAGGCACCGTGAGAGAAGGCGATGGTCATCTCAGGTGAGAGGTGAAGGAGTGCCTGGAAGTACTCGATCATAGCAGTGAAGGGGCCTAATAAGATCAAGCAAAGAATAGTTCCTAGAACGTTAAAGGTAACGTGGGTTGCTGCAACGCGCTTTGCAGAGACATTGGCTCCAGCTGCCGCGATGATAACGGTTAGGGTTGTTCCGATATTATCCCCGAAGAGAACTGGTAGTGAACCTTTAAGGTCAAGGAAGTTACCTGCATAGAGTCCTTGTAGAATCCCGATAGTTGCAGAAGAGGCCTGGATGAGGACGGTAATCACTGCACCGGCCACCACTCCTAAAATGGGATTTTGTCCCAAAGTGACCATATACTCCTTGAATTGTGGTAAATCTTTAAGTGGGCTCATACCGGCACTGATGAGATTAAGGGCGTAAAAGATTCCCCCGACACCAAACAGGATGCGCCCGATATTGTTTGCTGTTCTGTTTTTTGTAAAGAAGAGGAACATGGTTCCAAGGAAAATCAGAGGTAAAGCATACTCGCCTAGTTTGAAACCGATGATAAAGGAAGTAACGGTGGTTCCGATGTTGGCTCCCATGATAATTCCGATAGCCTGTCTAAGAGTGAGAAGACTAGCGCTGACCAGTCCAACCGTGATAACTGTAACCCCTGTACTTGATTGAATCAGGGCAGTTACGACAATCCCGACTAGAACACCTAAAAAGGGATTGCTGGTGTACTTGTCAATGTAAAAACGAAGGCGATCTCCAGCAGCTTGTTGCAAACCGTCTCCCATGGTCTTGATACTGTATAAAAACAGTCCTAGACCTCCTAAAAAGTGAAATAAAATTTCCTGCCAATTAATGGACATTTCTTTTTCCTCCGAAAAATAATCGCGGAATTTCTCCTATTCTATTTTAAAGGATAATAGGAAATCCCACAAGTGTTTTCTTGATATTTTAGTAAGAAATCGCTAACTTTTTTAAATTTCTTCCTTAAATAGAGTTCTTACCTCAAGTATAAATGTCTGCAAGGATTATATCCAAATTAAACCGTTTCTTATCCTAGTTATAGTTTATGCGTAAAATAGATTGACAACGCTTTCATATAGGATAAAATGAAGATGATCCTGTTCTGGTGGTGTGCACTGAGAACAGTTACTTTTTATCAAAAGAGTGAAGCGCTTACTTTATATTTTATTAGGAGGATAAGATGAAAGATCTATTTTTTGAAAAACGTTGCCGTTACAGTATTCGTAAGCTGTCAATCGGGGCTTGTTCCTTGATGATTGGTTCAGCTCTATTCGCGAGCCCAGCTCTTGCCGAACAGGTCGCAGTCCCTGAAACAGCTGCAAATACGAGCGCTCAAGCTACAAGTACTAATGAGACAACTAATCCAGATACTGCAGCTATCGAAAAACAATTAGAGGAAACTGAGAACAAAGTAGCTGAGCAACCAATTTCAGAAAACACTCCAGCAATAACGGATCTGGTTAACGAAAAAGAAGAAACAAAGCCAACTCCGACAGAAAAAGTTGAGGAAACAGCTCCATTATCTGATAAAGAAGGCGTCAAATCAGAGGAAGCTCCTCAAATAGCTGAGAAGAAAGCCGATAAACCAACTCTAGCAGACGTTCCTAAAAATGAAGAAAAGAGTCTCCGACCAAAAGAAATCAAATTTGATACATGGGAAGATTTGCTGAAATGGGAACCGGGTGCGCGTGAGGACGATCCCATTAACCGTTCATCAGTTGAGCTTGCCAAGCGCCATAGAGGTCAGTTGGTTAATGAAAAAGCAAGCAGAAGAGCCAAGGTTCAAGCACTGGCAAATACCAACTCAAAGGCCAAAGACCACGCTTCTGTCGGTGGAGAGGAATTCAAGGCCTACGCCTTTGATTACTGGCAATACTTGGATTCAATGGTCTTCTGGGAAGGTCTAGTTCCAACTCCAGATATCATTGATGCAGGGCACCGCAACGGAGTTCCCGTTTATGGAACACTCTTTTTCAACTGGTCAAACAGCATTGCCGACCAAGAGAAATTTGCTGCTGCCTTGAAACAAGATGAAGATGGCACTTTCCCTATCGCACGAAAACTTGTCGATCTTGCTAAGTATTACGGATTTGATGGCTATTTCATCAACCAGGAAACAACGGGTGAATTGGTAGAACCTCTTGGTGAAAAGATGCGCCAATTCATGCTCTATACAAAAGAATACGCAGCCAAAGTCAACCATCCAATCAAGTATGCTTGGTACGATGCCATGACCTATAAATACGGGCGTTACCACGAAGATGGTCTTGGTGATTACAACTACCAGTTTATGCAAAAAGAAGGTGACAAGGTCCCTGCCGATCAATTCTTCGCCAACTTCAACTGGAACAAGGAAAAGAATGACCACTCCGTAGAGATGGCTAAATGGCTAGAACGTAGTCAATATGATGTCTTTGCAGGTTTGGAATTGCAACAAGGTGGCTCTTATAAGACCAAAGTCAAATGGGATGCCCTCTTAGATGAAAAGGGCAAGTTGCGTTTGTCACTTGGACTCTTTGCACCAGATACGATTACCAGTCTAGGAAAAACAGGCGAAGACTACCACAAGAACGAAGATATCTTCTTCACAGGCCACCAAGGAGATCCAACGGCTCAAAAACCAGCTGACAAAGAGTGGTATGGGATTGCCAATTTAGTTGCGGACCGTACACCAGCAGTAGGACGCACCTTCACGACCTCCTTTAATACAGGTCATGGTAGAAAATGGTTTGTAGACGGTAAAGTTTCTAAGGATTCTGAGTGGAACTACCGTTCTGTTTCAGGTGTCTTGCCAACATGGCGCTGGTGGCAGACTTCAACGGGGGAAAAACTTCGTGCAGAATACGACTTTACAGACGCCTATAATGGTGGGAACTCCCTTAAATTCTCAGGTGATGTAGCTGGCAAGACGGACCAGGATGTGAATTTGTATTCTACCAAACTAGAAGTAACTGAGAAAACCAAACTTCGTGTTGCCCACAAGGGAGGAAAAGGCTCTAAAGTTTATATGGCCTTCTCTACGACTCCAGACTACAAATTTGAGGATGCAGACGCATGGAAAGAACTAACTCTCTCTGATGACTGGAAGAATGAAGAATTTGACCTCAGCTCACTAGCAGGTAAAACCATTTATGCAGTCAAACTCTTCTTCGAACATGAAGGGGCTGTAAAAGATTATCAGTTCAACCTAGGTCAATTAACAATTTCGGACAATCACCAAGCACCACAAGCCCCGACCGGACTCTCAGTGGTGAAACAATCTCTAAAGAACGCCCAAGAAGCTGAAGCAGTTGTCCAGTTTGCAGGTAACCAAGATGCGGATTTCTATGAAGTCTACGAAAAAGATGGGGATAACTGGCGTTTGTTGACAGGTTCATCTGCTTCAACCATCTACTTGCCAAAAGTTAGCCGCTCTGCTAATGCGACTGGTAGGACTCAAGAATTGAAGGTCGTTGCAGTTGGTAAAAATGGACTTCGTTCTGAAGCGGCGACGGTATCCTTTAACTGGGGGATGACAGTTCAGGATACAACTCTACCAAGACCTTTAGCTGAAAATATCGTTCCAGGTGCAAAGGTTATCGGTAGCACTTTCCCAAATACTGAAGGTGGAGAAGGTATTGAAGGTATGTTGAACGGTACCATTACTAGCCTGTCAGACAAGTGGTCTTCAGCTCAGTTGAGCGGTAGTGTGGATATTCGTTTGACCCAACCACGTCGTGTTGTTAGATGGGTCATGGATCATGCGGGAGCTGGTGGAGAATCCGTAAACGACGGTTTGATGAATACCAAGGACTTTGATCTTTATTATAAAGATGCGGATGGTCAATGGAAACTAGCTAAGGAAGTCCGTGGCAACAAAGCGCACGTTACAGACATCACTCTTGACAAACCAATCACCGCTCAAGACTGGCGTCTAAAAGTTATCACTTCAGATAACGGAACACCTTGGAAAGCCATTCGTATCTATAACTGGAAGATGTACGAAACACTAGATACAGAAAGCCAAAATATTCCAATGGCTAAGGTAGTAGCCCGTTCACTTGGAAACCATCAAGTTCAACTAGGCTTCTCTGATGTTCCAGCGGGTGCAACTATCACTGTTTACGACAAGGCAGATTCACAAACACCGATTGCAACTTTGAAGTCTGAAACTGGAGGCGACCTGGCAACAGCACCATTGGGCTTTGACAAGCAAGCAACTCTCCTCTACTATCGTACCCAACTACCTGGCAAAGAAATCAGTAACACCTTGGCAGTAGCGATTCCGCAGGATGAGAGAAAAATTGCTGCAGTTAGTCTTGAAAAAGGGCCTAAGAAGACAGTTTATAAAGAGGGAGAAAAACTTGACCTTAGAGGCGGCACTCTCCGTGTTCAATACGAAGGGGGGCAAGCCGATGAACTGATTAACCTTACTCACTCAGGTGTGACAGTATCTGGCTACGACGCTCATCAAAAAGGGGAACAGAAGCTCACAGTCAGCTACCTTGGACTTCCGATTACTGGTGGCTTGAAGGTACAAGTGGCAGGACAAAACCAAGCGAAACCGAAAGAAGTAGCAGGATTGTACATTGCTCAGAAACCGAAAACGGACTATCTAGTAGGAGAGCAACTGGATCTCGCAGAAGGTCGCTTCAGCGTTCTCTATGATGATGAGACAGAAGAAAGCAGTGCCTTCACAGATCAAGGTGTTGAAATTACGGACTACGATGCTCAAAAGACTGGTCGTCAGACCTTGACCTTGCATTACAAGGGGCACACCGCTGAGTTTGATGTCTTGGTTTCTCCAAAAGCAGCTGTCAATGATGAGTACCTTAAACAAGAAATCACCGCTGCCCAAGGCCGTCAGTCAACCCTTGCCTACACCTTCTCAAGTGAGGACAAACAAGCAGCACTAGTAGAGAAGCTCAATGCAGCGAAAGCTGTAGCAGAAAACCACAATGCTAGCCAAGAAGAAGTCAACCAGGCTTTGAATGAGTTGAAACAAGCAGGAGCAGACCTGGATGGAAATCAACGTTATCAAACTGCTAGAGAAGAATTGGAAGGCTTGTTGACAAAAGTTCGTGAAAAAGATTCTCAAGCTGAGTTGATTGCCCAAGCAGAAGCTTTGTTATCTTCACAAACGCCAACTCCTCAAGCTTATGCGGACATGAAAGAAAGGCTGAATAAGAAACTAGCTCCTGCAGAAGAAAGCCACCACGTTGGTAGCATGGATCCAAGTGAAGTAGCCCCAACAGTTGAAGCCCTCCCTGAACTAGTTGTTGAAACTGAAACAACAGCCTTTGAACGTCAAGAAAGACAAAATGCAGCCCTCCTCAAAGGTCAACGTCAACTTGTCCAAAAAGGAGAGGAAGGCCAAATTCGTCGTCTAGTAGAAGTAGATGCTCAAGGCAATCGTACCCTTCGTTCGACAGAAGTTGTCAAGGAAGCAATCCCAGAAATCACCGAAGTTGGAACAAAAGTTCTCTCAAGTAACCAACCAGCTGAAGGTGTAAAAGATTTAGTTCACGAGAAACCAACTCTTGAAATTGAAGAAAAACCACTTGCCTTCGAACGTCAAGAACGACCAAATGCAGCCCTTCTCAAAGGACAACGTCAGCTAGTTCAAGCAGGAGTTGAAGGTCAAGTTCGTCGCTTTGTAGAAGTTGATGCTCAGGGCAAACGCACCCTTCATTCTATTGAGGTTCTCAAGGAAGCCCTTCCAGAAATTGTTGAAGTAGGAACGAAAGAAGAGCAAGTCTCACAAACAAGGGACCAAGCGCTTTTAGCTGCACCAACAAAAGTTGAAGAATCAAGTAAAGAACTTCCAAACACAGGTGCAGAGGCAGATGCGAATCTAGTAGTACTTGGACTTCTCGGAGTGATGAGTGGCTATGGACTTGTAGCTTTGAAAAAGAGGGAAGATTAAGAATAGATAGTATTTCTTAAGTTGAGATTAGAAAGAAATCTTTTCAAGAAGCAACAGCTAAAAAATAGTTGTTGCTTTTTTGCACTCTTGCATCCCAATGTTTTCGAGTTGAGACTGACTAGTCTGTAAGCTATCATAAAGTGTTTTTCAGCAACATGACCTCCAAATTCAATCCGTTCATATTTTTGGACTTTAATCAGTTTATTTGATACCGTAAAATTTCAGTAAAATAGTACATTTAATTTGACAATTCAAGGCTTAAAAATCGTGTAATAGTACCTTTAGATTTTTCCATCTTATTTTATAAAAAAGTTATGAAAGACTTTGAATTCATTAATTCTAATAAAACTTTATCACAAGATTTATTGACGATTAATAATGTAAATTATATAATCTATCTAGGATGTTATTTAGATATAATAACATTTTTATGATTTTATTTACGAATCACGGAGATTTTTTTCTTTTAAAATAGAAAATGACATAGGAGAATGTATATTATGGCAAATTATATTATGTTACATCAAAATAGAATTGAAGTAAAAATTGATGATACTAGTGTATACTGTGATAATTTTAAAGGGAATCAAGATCCATATGTTTGGAGTGAAAGATTTTTGAATACATTTTGTAAAACTACTCAAATTAAAGCATCTCAACTTAAAAAGGGAGATACCTTGTTTTGGTTTTCAAGACAGGGAAATCCATCAGAGGATAAGTGGTTTGTTGACTTAGTATTTATTGTAGACGAGATAATTTATTGGGAAAAGAGTGATAAAGCAGGAAAAGTAGGTGATAATCCTTTTGAACACTATAACGATGTTAAGTGTTCAACAATACAATATGATGAGTTTTCTTATAAAGATCATTACCAGAGGGCAAATAAAGATCATCCTAAAACAAGAAGTAGAGCAAAGAGACGATATACTGTAGTTGCTTCAAAGGAGAGTTACCAACCACAAACTGAACATAAAGAATTGATTGAAATAAAAGATAAAAATATCCTTGATATGTTTGATCATTCACCACGTGGTAGGAGTAACTTCAGGTGTAAAAAAATTACAGATGAACAAGTAGAGTGTATTGAGAATTTTATACTTGCCAACAAGAAGATAGAATTGAAAGGAACAGATCTTTTTAAATTAAGGAGTAATAGTCAGAAGTGGGAGAGTAAGAAGTGGAGATGTGAGAGGTGGAAGAGAAAAAAGTGGGAGAGTAAGGAATATTAGATAAGATAAATTGAACGGAACCGACTCTTTTAATATACAAAATAAAGTAATCTGAAAATTAATTGAAAGCCAGTCTTTTGTAACGCTAAAACAATATTTTTAAAACTAGTTATTAAATTTGATTAAATGAATTATACAGTCTTAAATGGGATTACAGTTTTTACCTTGTTCTACTATTTTAAGGAAAAGAAATAAAGTTTGCTAAGATAAAGTCTACAGGTAGACGAGTCAATTTTTACAGTGGTAAAAGAACTAGAAAAGTTTAGGGTTTTGCTATCTCTTTTGTTGATTTTGTGATATAATTAACACGTATAAAAAAAGAAGGAGTCATATCTAATGGCAAAATTGACTGTTAAAGACGTTGACTTGAAAGGGAAAAAAGTTCTCGTTCGTGTTGACTTCAACGTTCCTGTTAAAGATGGCGTGATTACCAATGACAACCGTATCACTGCAGCTCTTCCAACTATCAAGTACATCCTTGAACAAGGTGGACGTGCAATTCTCTTCTCTCACCTTGGACGTGTAAAAGAAGAAGCAGACAAAGAAGGTAAATCACTTGCTCCTGTAGCTGCTGACTTGGCTGCTAAATTGGGACAAGAAGTTAAATTTATCCCAGGTGTTACACGTGGTGCTGAATTGGAAGCCGCTGTTAACGCTCTTGAAGATGGACAAGTTCTCTTGGTTGAAAACACTCGTTTCGAAGATGTTGATGGCAAGAAAGAATCTAAAAACGATCCTGAACTTGGTAAATACTGGGCATCTCTTGGAGATGGTATCNTCGTAAACGATGCATTCGGTACAGCTCACCGTGCACACGCATCTAACGTTGGTATCTCAGCAAACGTTGAAAAAGCAGTTGCTGGTTTCCTTCTTGAAAACGAAATTGCCTACATCCAAGAAGCAGTTGAAGCTCCAGAACGTCCATTCGTGGCTATCCTTGGTGGTTCAAAAGTTTCAGACAAGATCGGTGTTATCGAAAACTTGCTTGAAAAAGCTGATAAAGTTCTTATCGGTGGTGGGATGACTTACACATTCTACAAAGCACAAGGTATCGAAATTGGTAACTCACTTGTAGAAGAAGACAAATTGGATGTTGCGAAAGCTCTTCTTGAAAAAGCAAACGGCAAATTGATCTTACCAGTTGACTCAAAAGAAGCAAACGCATTTGCTGATTACACTGAAGTGAAAGACACTGAAGGTGAAGCAGTAGATCCAGGTTTCCTTGGTTTGGATATCGGTCCTAAATCTATCGCTAAATTCGACGAAGCCTTGACTGGTGCGAAAACAGTTGTATGGAACGGACCAATGGGTGTATTTGAAAACCCTGACTTCCAAGCTGGTACAATCGGTGTGATGGACGCTATCGTGAAACAACCAGGCGTGAAATCAATCATCGGTGGTGGTGACTCAGCTGCCGCAGCAATCAACCTTGGTCGTGCAGACAAGTTCTCATGGATCTCTACTGGTGGTGGAGCATCAATGGAACTCCTTGAAGGTAAAGTTCTTCCAGGATTGGCAGCACTTACAGAAAAATAAGCCTTCTTAAATGAAACGATGAAAAGAGGAACTCTGTTTCCTCTTTTTTATAGTCTAAATTAAAAACATTTCCGATTGATTTTGGCTCATAAAATCAACTAAATTATGATAAAATGGAAATAGAAAGTTGAGATTATGAGTTATTTTAAAAAATATAAATTTGATAAGTCACAGTTCAAACTTGGCATGCGAACCTTTAAAACCGGAATTGCTGTTTTTTTAGTTCTCTTGATTTTTGGATTCTTTGGTTGGAAGGGGCTTCAAATTGGGGCTTTGACAGCGGTCTTCAGTCTACGAGAAAGTTTTGATAAGAGCGTCCATTTTGGAACTTCACGCATTCTAGGAAACAGTATCGGAGGTTTTTATGCTCTTGTCTTTTTCCTCTTAAATACCTTATTTCAAGAAGCCTTTTGGGTGACCTTGCTGATTGTGCCAATTTGTACCATGTTAACCATTATGACAAATGTCGCCATGAACAATAAGGCGGGAGTTATCGGTGGAGTTTCAGCAATGTTGATTATTACCCTATCGATACCGAGCGGGGAGACGATTTTGTACGTGTTTGCTCGTGTATTTGAAACTTTTATGGGTGTTTTTGTCGCAATACTCGTAAATTATGATATTGATCGCTTCAGAAATCTTTTTGAGAAAAAAAGAAAATAATGTTATATTTTGTGACATTATCAATTGACGTATGTATTTTTTTAGACTATAATAGACAGAAAGAAGGAAATTGTGAATGAAGGAAAGAGAATTTCGCCGAAATATGGCTGTTTTTCCTATCGGCAGTGTGATGAAGTTGACCGATCTATCGGCGCGTCAGATTCGTTATTATGAAGATCAAGAGTTGATAAAGCCTGATCGAAACGAAGGGAACCGTCGCATGTATTCTTTGAATGACATGGATCGTTTGCTTGAAATCAAAGATTATATCTCTGAAGGTTTCAATATCGCTGCCATTAAGAAAAAATATGCTGAACGTGAGGCGAAATCCAAGAAAGCAGTGAGCCCAACGGAAGTGCGTCGTGCGCTTCATAATGAGCTCCTCCAACAGGGACGCTTTGCTTCAGCACAGTCGCCTTTTGGTCGCGGTTAGGCAACCGCAAGTAGTCAGATATTAAGGAGAAAAACCATGCCAATCACAGCTGCAGATATTCGTCGTGAAGTCAAGGAAAAAAATGTTACCTTTATTCGTCTCATGTTTTCAGATATCTTGGGGACGATGAAAAACGTCGAAATTCCTGCTACAGATGAACAGTTAGATAAAGTCTTGTCAAACAAGGCTATGTTTGATGGATCTTCTATTGAAGGTTTTGTACGTATCAATGAGTCAGATATGTACTTGTACCCAGACTTGGATACATGGACAGTCTTCCCTTGGGGAGATGAGAATGGAAGTGTTGCAGGTTTGATCTGTGATGTCTATACAACAGAGGGTGAGCCATTTGCAGGTGACCCTCGTGGTAATCTGAAGCGTGCGCTTCGTCATATGGAGGAAGTGGGATTCAAATCCTTCAACCTTGGTCCAGAACCAGAATTCTTCCTATTTAAATTGGATGAAAATGGTGACCCGACACTTGAAGTAAATGACAAGGGTGGCTACTTTGATTTGGCACCTACTGACCTTGCAGACAATACGCGTCGTGAAATCGTGAATGTCTTGACCAAAATGGGATTTGAAGTAGAAGCGAGTCACCACGAGGTTGCTGTTGGACAACACGAGATTGACTTTAAGTACGATGAAGTTCTCCGTGCCTGCGATAAGATTCAAATCTTTAAGCTTGTTGTAAAAACCATTGCTCGTAAACACGGTCTTTACGCAACCTTTATGGCGAAACCAAAATTTGGTATCGCCGGATCAGGTATGCACTGTAATATGTCCTTGTTTGATGCAGAAGGTAACAATGCCTTCTTTGATCCAAACGATCCAAAAGGAATGCAGTTGTCTGAAACGGCCTATCATTTCCTTGGTGGTTTGATCAAGCATGCTTACAACTATACTGCTATCATGAACCCAACAGTTAACTCATACAAACGTTTGGTTCCAGGTTATGAAGCACCTGTTTACATTGCTTGGGCTGGTCGTAACCGTTCGCCACTTGTGCGCGTGCCGGCTTCACGTGGTATGGGAACTCGTCTCGAGTTGCGTTCAGTGGATCCGATGGCAAACCCATACATCGCTATGGCTGTTCTTTTGGAAGTTGGTTTGCATGGTATTGAAAACAAAATCGAAGCACCAGCTCCTATCGAAGAAAATATCTACATCATGACAGCAGAAGAGCGTAAGGAAGCTGGAATCACCGACCTTCCATCAACGCTTCACAATGCTTTGAAAGCTTTGACTGAGGACGAAGTGGTCAAGGCTGCCCTAGGTGACCACATCTACACTAGCTTCCTTGAAGCTAAGCGTATCGAGTGGGCTAGCTATGCAACCTTTGTATCACAATGGGAAGTCGATAATTATCTAGACCTTTATTAATGATAGAAGAAAGATTGCCTGAGTGCAGTCTTTTTTTGCATTTTATATCGAACTGTGATATATTTTATATAACGAAGTGCGATGTATCGAATTAAATAGGAGGTGTGGTTAAATGGAATTAACAGATAAGATCAGGCGTGTTTACCTTCCCATGACTGAAACAGGTTTTTATATCTTGTTCTGTCTACAAAAGGAACGTCATGGTTATAGTATTACACAAAAGGTCAAGGAGATGACAGATTCACAAGTTTTGATTAGTCCTGGAACTATGTATGGAACCTTGTCAAAAATGGAAAAGGATGGCTTGATCTCCTTTGTCCGAGAGGAGGAAAAACGGAAAATCTATCAGATAACAGATTTGGGACGAAAGGTTTTGGAGATTGAATTGAAACGTATTGAACGGCTCTATAGAAACAGTCGGGAGGAAGTATGATGGAAAAGAAGGTTGTATATCGGATATCTACAATTGCAGATTATGATAGAGAGGCCTTATACCTTGGGGAAATGCATGCTAAGGGTTGGAAACTTAAGGAAGTGAGTTACTCTAACTTAGTAGTTGCGGTTAAGTACACTTTTGAAAAGTGCCAACCGGAGCAGGTGTCTTATCAGTTGGATTTTTATCCCATGAAAAAATCAGAGAGAGCCTCCTATTTACAACTATTTAAAGACTGTGGCTGGGAGCATATTACAGACTTTAATGGCTTTTCCTACTTTAGAAAGCTTCGTTCTGGAATTGAGTTGGATGCCGAGTTTGAAATCTATAATGACGCTACTGGGAAGTTAGCCATGGTCAAACGGATTTTAATAATGCGGATGCTACCTATTTTGATTCTTTTTTCAGCTCTACTACCGGTTTTCTCAAAGTTTGTCAGTGGAGGTAGTTCTTTCAGTTGGGAAGTATTTTTGATTTTTATAATAGATTGGGTTTTATTGATAGTTTTTGCGATTCAGATTTCTTATATTTTTTGGAGATTGTTTCAAAAGTGGAATGAATTATCTGATAAATAAAACAATGCCTTTTTCGAATTTGGAGGTAAGACAATGAATAGCAGAGTAGAATTTCAAATTTTCACTATTCTTGATTTGGACAAGGAAGAAGAATATTTACATGAGATGCATTTGAAAGGTTGGAGTTATAGAACTAGTCGTTTTGGTTTTTTCTATTTTGAAGAGTGTCAACCGGAAGATGTACTTTACCGTGTATTTGATAAAAAGTTGGGTAAAAAGTATCATCATCAACTAGGAAATCTGAAAGACGGTGGTTGGGAACTTGTAGAGATTGGCTCGTATCTGGTGTTTCGTAAAGCAGTTTCTGATTTGCTTCCTGATGATGAGGTTTTCTGCAAGGATCTTAAGTTTAGATGGGTGCTGGTGATTCTTAGGCTTCGTGCTAGTATAACAGCTCTTTTAGGAGGTTTCCTTGCTTGTTTGGTTCTATATCGAGAAACCCTTTCTCAATCCTTCTTTGTAATCTTTGTCCTATATGTCCTTATGTTTTCTTATCTAATCTATGGTTATTTCAGACTAAAAAGAAAATACCAAGTAGATAAAAAGTAAGATTCTAGGTCTTTAGACTGATTTTTAGCACTCTTGGCAAAAGAGTGCTAATTTTTTGAGTTTTTGTCTTGACATTCTCTTCTAAGGGTGTATAATAGAATCATGAGTTAGCACTTAGATGTATTGAGTGCTAATCGATCTGACAGAGAGGAGTGATGAGATGGTTACAGAGCGTCAGCAGGATATTTTAAATCTGATTATTGACATCTTTACCAAAACGCACGAACCTGTCGGATCCAAAGCCTTGCAAGAGTCTATCAGCTCTAGTAGTGCTACCATTCGTAATGATATGGCGGCTCTAGAAAAGCAAGGTTTGCTTGAAAAAGCTCATACTTCCAGTGGTCGGATGCCAAGTGTCGCTGGTTTTCAATACTATGTGAAACACTCACTGGATTTTGACAGACTGGCTGAAAATGAGGTATACGAGATTGTCAAAGCCTTTGATCAGGAATTCTTTAAACTGGAGGATATTCTGCAAGAGGCTGCTAATCTACTGACAGACTTGAGCGGCTGTACGGTAGTGGCTCTGGATGTTGAGCCAAGTAGACAGCGCCTGACGGCTTTCGATATTGTCGTTCTAGGACAACACACTGCTCTTGCAGTTTTCACCCTAGACGAGTCTCGAACGGTTACTAGTCAGTTTTTGATTCCAAGGAACTTCTTGCAGGAAGACTTGCTGAAACTGAAGAGCATCATTCAGGAACGTTTCCTCGGTCATACTGTTCTGGATATTCACTACAAGATTCGGACGGAGATTCCGCAGATTATCCAGCGTTACTTCACAACAACGGACAATGTCATCGATCTCTTTGAACACATTTTTAAAGAAATGTTTAACGAAAATATTGTGGTGGCGGGCAAGGTCAATCTCTTGAATTTTGCTAATCTAGCAGCCTATCAGTTCTTTGATCAACCGCAAAAGGTGGCTCTGGAGATTCGTGAGGGTCTGCATGAGGATCAGATGCAAAACGTTCGTGTTGCGGACAGTCAAGAATCCTGTCTAGCCGACCTAGCTGTGATTAGTAGTAAATTCCTCATCCCTTATCGTGGTTTTGGAATTCTGGCGATTATCGGTCCAGTCAATCTGGATTACCAGCAACTAATCAACCAACTCAATGTTGTCAATCGAGTCCTAACTATGAAACTCACAGATTTCTACCGCTATTTGAATAGTAATCATTATGAGGTGAGTTAAACATGAAATTACACAAATTCCTAAAAAGGAGGCGAAAAATGTCTGAGGAAATAAAAAACGAAGAAGTAAAAGAAGAGGAAGTTGTTGAAACAACTGAAGAAACAACTCCTGAAAAGTCAGAGCTAGACTTGGCAAATGAACGTGCGGACGAGTTCGAAAATAAATACCTTCGCGCTCATGCAGAAATGCAAAATATTCAACGCCGTGCCAATGAAGAACGTCAAAACTTGCAACGCTATCGTAGTCAAGACTTAGCAAAAGCAATCTTACCATCGCTCGACAACCTAGAACGTGCACTTGCAGTTGAAGGATTGACAGACGATGTCAAAAAAGGATTGGAGATGGTGCAAGAGAGCTTGATTCACGCTTTGAAAGAAGAAGGAATCGAAGAAATCGCAGCTGATGGTGAATTTGACCATAACTATCATATGGCTATCCAAACTCTCCCAGCAGACGATGAACACCCAGCAGACACCATCGCCCAAGTTTTCCAAAAAGGCTACAAACTCCATGACCGTATCCTACGCCCAGCCATGGTGGTGGTTTATAACTAGGCTAGAAAACCTAAAAAACCTTGTCCGAAACGACAATAAACTATGAAGAAAGATAAGAAACGGTTCGGCTTTACCAATAGTGAGCGTAGCGAACCAAAGGCGATACTCTTCGCCGTGGCGGTATTTTCGCAAACTTTGAGACCTGAGGCTCAAAGTTTAGTCAAAGAGATTGACGAAGTCAAGCTCTGACGGCGTCGCCACTTAAGAAGAGTATCAAAAAGAAAAAAGAATATAAAATTTAAGGAGAAAAACACATGTCTAAAATTATCGGTATTGACTTAGGTACAACAAACTCAGCAGTTGCAGTTCTTGAAGGAACTGAAAGTAAAATCATCGCAAACCCAGAAGGAAACCGTACAACTCCATCTGTAGTATCATTCAAAAATGGAGAAATCATCGTTGGTGATGCCGCAAAACGTCAAGCAGTTACAAACCCAGATACAGTTATCTCTATCAAATCTAAGATGGGTACTTCTGAAAAAGTTTCTGCTAACGGCAAAGAGTACACTCCACAAGAAATCTCAGCTATGATCCTTCAATACTTGAAAGGTTACGCTGAAGAATACCTTGGTGAAAAAGTAACCAAAGCAGTTATCACAGTTCCAGCCTACTTCAATGATGCTCAACGTCAAGCAACAAAAGACGCTGGTAAAATCGCTGGTCTTGAAGTAGAACGTATCGTCAACGAACCAACAGCAGCGGCCCTTGCTTACGGTTTGGACAAGACTGACAAAGAAGAAAAAATCTTGGTATTCGACCTTGGTGGTGGTACATTCGACGTATCTATCCTTGAATTGGGTGACGGTGTCTTCGATGTATTGTCAACTGCAGGGGACAACAAACTCGGTGGTGACGACTTTGACCAAAAAATCATCGACCACTTGGTAGCAGAATTCAAGAAAGAAAATGGTATCGACTTGTCTACTGACAAGATGGCAATGCAACGTTTGAAAGATGCGGCTGAAAAAGCGAAGAAAGACCTTTCTGGTGTAACTTCAACACAAATCAGCTTGCCATTTATCACTGCTGGTGAAGCTGGCCCTCTTCACTTGGAAATGACTTTGACTCGTGCGAAATTTGACGACTTGACTCGTGACCTTGTAGAACGTACAAAAGTTCCAGTTCGTCAAGCTCTTTCAGATGCAGGTTTGAGCTTGTCAGAAATCGACGAAGTCATCCTTGTTGGTGGTTCAACTCGTATCCCAGCCGTT
Source organism: Streptococcus oralis (assembly GCF_003943395.1). GTDB lineage: Bacteria > Bacillota > Bacilli > Lactobacillales > Streptococcaceae > Streptococcus > Streptococcus oralis_BF. The sequence continues at coordinate 70,401 of NZ_RJPJ01000007.1, forward strand.
GTAGAAGCTGTTAAGGCTGAAACTGGTAAAGAACCAAACAAATCAGTAAACCCTGACGAAGTAGTTGCCATGGGTGCTGCCATCCAAGGTGGTGTGATTACTGGTGATGTCAAAGACGTTGTCCTTCTTGACGTGACACCATTGTCACTCGGTATTGAAACAATGGGTGGCGTCTTCACAAAACTTATTGATCGCAACACTACTATTCCAACATCTAAATCACAAGTCTTCTCAACTGCAGCAGACAACCAACCAGCCGTTGATATCCACGTTCTTCAAGGTGAACGCCCAATGGCAGCAGATAACAAGACTCTTGGACGTTTCCAATTGACAGATATCCCAGCTGCTCCTCGTGGAATTCCTCAAATCGAAGTAACATTTGACATTGACAAGAACGGTATCGTGTCTGTTAAGGCTAAAGATCTTGGAACTCAAAAAGAACAAACAATTGTTATCCAATCAAACTCAGGCTTGACTGATGAAGAAATCGACCGCATGATGAAAGATGCAGAAGCTAACGCTGAAGCAGATAAGAAACGTAAAGAAGAAGTAGACCTTCGTAACGAAGTAGACCAAGCAATCTTTGCGACTGAAAAGACAATCAAGGAAACTGAAGGTAAAGGCTTCGATGCAGAACGCGATGCTGCACAAGCTGCCCTTGATGACCTTAAGAAAGCTCAAGAAGACAACAACTTGGACGAAATGAAAGCGAAACTCGAAGCATTGAACGAAAAAGCTCAAGGCCTTGCTGTTAAACTCTACGAACAAGCCGCAGCAGCCCAACAAGCTCAAGCAGGAGCAGAAGGCGCACAAGCAACAGGAAACGCAGGCGATGACGTCGTAGACGGAGAGTTTACGGAGAAGTAAGATGAGTGTATTGGATGATGAGTATCTAAAGAATACAAGAAAAGTTTATAATGATTTTTGTGATCGAGCTGACAACTATGAAACAGCAAAAGATTTTATAGATAATATTCCAGTAGAATGTTTGACTAGATATAGAGAAATTATATTAGCTGAGCATGATGGTTCTATTAAAAATGATGAAATGGTAAGGGATTTTGCTACTTCGGTATTGTTGTCAGCTCTAGTATCAGCGCTGGTATCAGCGATAATATCGTTAGAAATTTCAATGAGTAAGTTTGTAATACCGTTTACGATTGGCATGATTTTGATTGGATTTGTATTTCTTATAATTCACTGGAATTTTATAGCCAATACTAAGAAGAGACAAAAATATATAAATGTTTCTGTACTTATAGGATATTTAAAAATAAAATAGATTTAATTTACTCATTTACAGAGGTTGCAACCCAGCCTCTGTTTTTCGGTAAAAAGGGACTAAACCTAATTTATTTGAGTTTTTCTCATCAATATGAAAGAAAGGAATTGAACCCGACCTAGATTGAGGTTTCGTTCCGTAAGATTAATAGAAAGGAATAAGGGTGTTCGTAATTGAACTCGAGCGGAAAGCTTGGAAATTAGATAAACCTCCTAAGAAATCAGGATTTCTTGTCGGTTTCCTAAATTTCAGTCGCTTTCTGTTCGCTCTTAGTATCTTGTATGAACAATACTGAATTTTATGATCGTCTGGGGGTGTCAAAAAACGCTTCGGCAGACGAGATCAAAAAGGCTTATCGTAAGCTTTCCAAAAAATACCACCCAGATATCAACAAGGAACCTGGTGCTGAGGAAAAATACAAGGAAGTTCAAGAAGCCTATGAGACTTTGAGTGATGACCAAAAACGTGCAGCCTATGACCAATATGGTGCGGCGGGCGCCAACGGTGGCTTTGGTGGTGCTGGCGGTTTTGGTGGCTTTGACGGAGCAAGTGGCTTCGGTGGTTTTGAGGATATCTTCTCAAGTTTCTTTGGCGGAGGCGGAGCTTCACGCAATCCAAACGCTCCTCGTCAAGGGGATGACCTCCAGTACCGTGTGAACTTGACCTTTGAAGAAGCTATCTTCGGAACGGAAAAAGAAGTTAAATACAATCGTGAAGCCAGCTGTCGTACATGTAATGGATCTGGTGCTAAACCAGGAACAAGTCCAGTCACTTGTGGACGCTGTCATGGCGCTGGTGTCATTAATGTCGATACGCAGACTCCGCTTGGTATGATGCGTCGCCAAGTAACTTGTGATGTCTGTCATGGTCGTGGAAAAGAAATTAAAGATCCATGTACAACTTGTCACGGTACAGGTCATGAAAAACAAGCTCATAGTGTCCATGTGAAAATCCCTGCTGGTGTGGAAACTGGCCAACAAATCCGCCTAGCGGGTCAAGGTGAAGCAGGCTTTAACGGTGGACCTTATGGTGACTTGTACGTGGTGGTTTCTGTAGAAGCAAGCGATAAGTTTGAACGTGAAGGAACAACTATTTTCTACAAGTTGAATCTCAATATTGTCCAAGCAGCTCTTGGGGATACTGTGGAAATTCCAACTGTACATGGTGATGTTGAATTGATCATCCCAGAGGGAACTCAGACAGGTAAGAAATTCCGTCTACGTGGCAAGGGAGCGCCAAGCCTTCGTGGTGGTGCCGTTGGTGACCAATATGTAACTGTCAATGTCGTGACTCCGACAGGTTTGAACGATCGTCAGAAAGCAGCGCTTAAAGAGTTCGCAGCTGCAAGTGACTTGAAAGTCAATCCAAAGAAAAAAGGTTTCTTTGACCATATAAAAGATGCCTTTGAAGGAGAATAAAGTAAAAAGAGCCGATGGGCTCTTTTTACTTTATTCTTTGAAATTTTATCATTGGAGCAATCACTCTTCGGCTGATTTGCTACCAGACTTTTGAGTGAGCAAGCCAGCCGCATCCATCTCCTGAATGAGTTGCTTGATTTCCGCTTCTTTGCCAGACTTAACTGTGATAGTATCAATGTGCTTGATTGCTGAATTATCCTGAATCTCCACCAAAGTCAAAGCTTTTTCATAGAATGAAATTCCCTTTTTAAAACTTTCCTGATCATCCCAAAAGAGAAGTGAGTAATTAGGGTTAAATTTCTTTCCTTTTTCTTGGAAATACTTTTTACTTTCCTTCTCTAAAAATTGGAATAAGCCATGATTGAACAAGTTATCCCCTACTTTATAGTAGGAAATCTCTCCTGTCTGGAGGACATAGATTTCGAGTCGGTTTTTGGTGAGTTTTGGACTTTCTTTTAGGACGGGGTGGCTATTGATGACCTCATCTGAGAAAGTAACATAAAAATGTAAGCCTCCACCCTCAAATTGATACCGTCCATTTGATTCTACTTTCTTAGGAGGCATGTCAAGAGAGATAAAGATTTGTTTTAAGTCGTCATTCCCTTTTTGGATGTCACTCGGTGAGGCCTTGAAAAGATTCATCAGTAGTAGAAATGCCAAGGCTGCAAGCAGGCAGAGGCAACCACAAGGGATCGCGATGACCTTCGCTAGAACTTTTAAAAACTGTTTCACTTTCATTCCCTCCTTTTTCTGTTCAAGCCTAGTGTCCCAAAAAGAGTTTAAGGAAAGTTGGAGACTCTCTTATCCTTGTTTTTCTTCTTGGAGGACCGCCTTTCTGGTTTGGAAATCTTTTTCCAAGACTTTGAGCTTGTAGGTCAAGTCTTTTTGGTATTCCTTGATAAGGGCTTTTTGTTGGTCGATGATTTGCAGGCTGTTTTGAATGATATCCAAATCCTCCTTCATAGTCTCGACACGGTCGCTAGTGTCTATAAACTCCTCCGTGATGGTTTGGCGATGTTTCACGACAAAATAACTTCCAGCTGCAGCTCCTGCAAATAGCAATAGATTGGATAGTTTCATGGCAACTCCTTAGGCATTTCTAATAGTTTCAGCGACTTGGGCAAGTTTGTCAAAGTCAGGTTCGTGGGCAATAAAGTCAATCTTGAGGTCATCTTCTGCACTGTAGCGAGGAACGAGGTGCACATGGGTATGAAAGACCGTTTGACCAGCGACTTCCTCGCAGTTGGCAATGATATTCATGCCAGCAGCCTTGGTAGCCTTCATGACTTTTTGAGCCACTGTTGGCACTTGGGCAAAGAGTTGGCTGGCGCTGGTAGCGTCCATCTCCAAAAGATTGCGATAGTGCCCTTTTGGTACAATGAGGGTGTGTCCAGGCGTTACTTGAGAGATATCAAGAAAGGCAAGAACCTGCTCATCCTCGTATACTTTTGCAGCAGGAATCTCCCCTGCGATAATCTTACAAAAAATGCAATCTGACATAAAATCCACCTCTACTGTATTGAATTTTGATATAATATAGCTACATTATACCAGATTCGGAGAAAATATGTTAGAAATTAAAAACCTGACAGGTGGTTATGTCCATGTTCCTGTCTTGAAAGATGTGTCCTTTACAGTTGAAAGTGGGCAGTTGGTCGGTTTGATTGGTCTCAACGGTGCTGGGAAATCAACGACAATCAATGAGATTATCGGTCTGTTGACACCTTACAGTGGAGAAATCAAGATTAATGGCCTAACCCTGCGAGAAGATGCGACCAGCTACCGCAAGCAGATCGGCTACATTCCTGAAACGCCTAGCTTGTATGAAGAACTGACCCTCAGAGAGCATATTGAAACGGTGGCTATGGCTTACGGTATTGAGCAAAATGTGGCTTTTGAGCGAGTAGAATCTTTGTTAAAAATGTTTCGTTTGGATCAAAAATTAGATTGGTTTCCAGTGCATTTCTCAAAAGGGATGAAGCAGAAGGTCATGATTATCTGTGCTTTTGTCGTGGATCCGAGTCTTTTCATCGTGGATGAGCCTTTTCTTGGCCTCGATCCACTGGCTATTTCCGATTTGATTCAGCTTTTGGAAGCAGAAAAGCAAAAAGGCAAGTCCATTCTTATGAGTACCCATGTTCTGGACTCGGCGGAAAAGATGTGTGATGCCTTTGTCATTCTCCACAAGGGGGAGGTGCGAGCTCAGGGGAACCTCCAGCAACTGCGGGATGCTTTTGCCATGCCTGAAGCAAGTTTGAATGACATTTACTTGGCTCTGACCAAAGAGGAGGAGCTATGAAAGACTTGTTTTTAAAGAGAAAGCAGGCTTTTCGTAAGGAGTGTGTCGGTTATTTGCGCTATGTTCTCAATGACCACTTTGTCTTGTTTCTGCTGGTTCTCATCGGTTTTCTAGCCTACCAGTACAGTCAACTCTTGCAACATTTTCCTGAAAATCATTGGCCTATTCTCTTGTTTTTGGGGATTGTCTCTGCCTTGCTTTTAGCTTGGGGAGGAATCGCGACCTACATGGAAGTACCTGACAAGCTCTTTCTCTTAGTCAGTGAAGAGGAGGTCAAGTCCCACCTCAAAGGGCAGACGGTGCGCTCACTGGTCTTTTGGCTATTTGTCCAAAACCTTTTCTTGCTGTTATTTGCGCCCTTATTTTTAGCCATGGGCTATGGTTTGCCAGTCTTTCTCATCTATGTGCTTTTACTGGGAGTAGCGAAGTACTTAGTCTTTCGTCAAAAAGCCAGTAAATTTCTTACTGAGACTGGATTGGATTGGGACTATGTGATCGCCCAAGAAAGCAAACGCAAGCAAGTCTTGCTTCGTTTCTTTTCTCTCTTTACGCAGGTCAAGGGCGTTTCAAATAGTGTCAAACGTCGCGCTTATCTGGATTTTATCCTAAAGACTGTTCAGAAGGTACCTGGGAAAATTTGGCAAAATCTCTATCTTCGTTCTTACTTGCGAAATGGAGACCTCTTTGCCCTTAGTCTCCGTCTGCTCTTGCTTTCTTTGTTAGCGCAGGTCTTTATCGAGCAAGCTTGGATCGCGACAGCAGTGGTGGTTCTATTTAACTACCTCTTGCTATTTCAGTTACTGGCCCTCTATCATGCCTTTGATTACCAATACTTGACCCAGCTTTTTCCACTAGACAAGGGACAAAAGGAAAGAGGGTTGCAGGCTGTAGTCAGAGGATTGACCAGTTTTGTCTTGATAGTGGAATTAGTCGTCGGCCTTGTGACTTTCCAAGAAAAACAGGCCCTCCTAGCCTTGCTGGGTGCTGGTTTAGTTTTACAAGTCTTGTACCTGCCTTATCAGGTGAAACGTCAGATGCAGGACTAAAACTTATAAGATTAGATAAAAAAATAAGTTGAGTACAAGTTCACTCAACTTATTTTATTTACGTATATTCAATGAACATCAAAAATTAAACTAAAAAGCTAGCCGCAGGTTACTCAAACCCTAGTTTTAAGGCTAACGTGGTTTGAAGAGATTTTCGAAGAGTATTACAAGATAATGGTTGGACCGTAGAGACTCAACTTGGTTTTGACTTGGTCAAAGTGAAAACGGTCATAGGCTCGCCAAGCAGCACGAGTAGGAGCATCTGGTTCGAGAGCACTGAGGCCCATGAGAAGACTGGAAGTCTGGTAAAATTTTTCCAGCTCAATCAAGAATCGATTATCCACTGTCTCAGCTTTAAAGAGAAAGTCAAGGATATTGTCCAGCTGCTCCTGAAAGCGGACGTCGTCAGCTGTTGCCTGTTTGCAGACTTGATAGGCTTTGTTTAACTCAGTTATCAGTGCCTGAGCTGTTTTGATAGGGTCTGTAACCGTCATGAGAATTCCTCCTTTGTGATGGTTCTAAAGTTGTTTCAAGTGATTGTCTTTCTATAATCATAGCTTATCACTTTTAACTCTTTTTTTACCTTCAAATCTTTAATTGTCATTGAAATTTCCTGAATGGTAATTGCAGGATTTTATGATAAAATAATTGTAAGATTATCATAGCTATTTTGCGAATGATTCGACACTTTAGGAATTTTTGAGAACCGTTTAGGATTTGGTGAAAAATAGTTTCTAGACTTATGCTATCCTCTTTTTAGGAGGTTTTATCCATGAACTACATTATCATCCAAAAAGAGAAAGAAATTTTCAAATTAAACATAAAGGATATCTACTATATCCAAACACATCCAACTAAAGCCCATACCGTACAGATTATTACAGAAGAAGCTAGTTTTAATATGGTTCAAAATTTAAGTAATCTTGAGAACCAATATGGGGAAACCTTGATGAGATATCATCGAAATTGTTTGGTCAATCTTGATAAATTAAAATCGATTGATTTTCAAGAAAGAATCCTTTTTCTTGGAGAAGAAGGTCAATATGCTGTCAAGTATGCCATACGTCGCTATAGAGAAATTCGTCAAAAATGGTTGAAACAAGGAGAGTAAGAAGATGAGAATATTTGTTTTAGAAGATGATTTTTCCCAACAGACTAGGATTGAAACGACGATCGAGAAACTCTTGAAAGAACATCATATCATTCCGAGCTCTTTTGAGGTCTTTGGGAAACCAGACCAACTGCTGGCAGAGGCACATGAGAAGGGGGCACATCAACTTTTCTTTTTGGACATTGAGATTCGAAACGAAGAGATGAAGGGGCTAGAGATGGCTAGAAAGATTCGGGATCGGGACCCCTATGCCCTAATCGTCTTTGTGACAACTCACTCAGAGTTTATGCCCTTGTCCTTTCGCTACCAAGTATCTGCTTTGGACTACATTGATAAGGCTTTGTCGGCAGAGGAGTTTGAATCTCGGATCAAGACAGCCCTCCTCTATGCCAATAGTCAAGATAGTAAAAGTCTGGCGGAAGATTGCTTTTATTTTAAATCAAAATTTGCTCAATTCCAGTATCCCTTTAAAGAGGTTTACTATCTCGAAACGTCCCCCAGACCCCATCGTGTCATTCTCTATACCAAGACGGACAGGCTGGAGTTTACAGCGAGTTTGGAGGAGGTTCTCAAACAGGAACCCCGTCTCTTGCAGTGCCACCGCTCTTTTCTCATCAATCCTGCCAATGTGATTCATTTGGATAAGAAAGAAAAACTCCTTTTCTTTCCCAATGGTGGAAGCTGTCTAATCGCGCGTTATAAGATCAGGGAAGTGTCTGAGGCTATCAATAACTTACACTAAGCTAGGAGAGTTTATGAATATTGCTTGGATATTGTTGTACACACTTGTTACTAATGGACTAGAAATTGTCCTTTTCTTTAAGGTAGATGGAATTGATCTTACTTTCGAGAGGATTTTTAAGGCCTTTCTTCTGAAATTTCTCCTAGGGACCATTTTTGCGACTTTTCAATTTTTAGCTGTGAGTGAATATTTGTCATATTTTATAGAACCTTTGTTTGGCATAGGGTTATCTTTCTTATTGTTAAGAAGGCTTCCTAAAAAACTCCTTTTCTTTTATGGTCTCTTTCCAATGACATTGGTGAATCTCTTTTATAGAGGTGTTTCTTATTTTGTTCTTCCGTTTTTAGGCCAAGGGCAAGTATATGATAATTATTCATTTATTTGGTTATGTATAATGATTTTCAATTTCTTCATTTCTCTAGTCTTTTTGAAATGGTTGGACTATGATTTTACTAGTTTGAGAAGGGAGATTCTCGATAAATGTTTTCAAAAATCCCTGACTAAAATTAACTGGATAATGGGAACCTACTATCTAGTTATGGAAACTCTGTCTTTCTTTGAATATGAACAAAGCATTCAATCAAAGACTGTTCGCCATCTGATCCTAGTGTTTTACCTGCTCTTTTTTATGGGGGTTATCAAGAAGCTGGATACCTATTTGAAGGAAAAACTTCAGGAGAAACTGAACCAAGAACAGGCACTGCGCTATAGAGATATGGAACGGTATAGTCGGCATATAGAGGAGCTTTATAAGGAAGTACGGAGCTTTCGTCATGATTATGCCAACCTCTTGACCAGCTTAAGCCTAGGCATTGAAGAGGAGGATATGGAGCAGATAAAAGAGATCTACGACTCCGTCTTGAAGGATTCCAGTCAGAAATTGCAGGACAACAAATATGACCTTGGTAGATTGGTGAATATTCGGGATCGTGCCCTCAAAAGTCTCCTCGCAGGAAAATTTATAAAAGCAAGAGAAAAGGATATTGTCTTTAATGTCGAAGTTCCTGAGGAGATTCAAGTTGAGGGTATGAGCCTACTTGATTTTCTAACCATTGTGTCTATCCTTTGTGACAATGCTATTGAAGCCAGTGTAGAGGCTAGTCAACCTTATGTCTCAATCGCCTTTTTAAAAAGTGGAGCAAAGGAAAACTTTATCATTGAAAACTCCATCAAAGAAGAGGGCATAGATGTTTCTGAAATCTTCTCTTTTGGAGTTAGTTCTAAAGGAGAGGAGAGAGGAGTTGGTCTTTATACCGTTATGAAGATAGTGGAAAGTTATCCCAATGCTAGTCTCAATACTATCTGTCAAAATCAAGTCTTTCGTCAGGTACTTACTATGATGCATACAGAATGATGAAAATAAGACCGAGAGTTCTTGTATCTCGTTATAGTTGTATTGGCTGATGAAGTCCTTGTGTGAGGTTATGAGAATATCTATTAACGCTATATAAGAAATTTTCCCACCATCCTCCACCTATAATTTGGTTGAGTTCAGTAGTTGTTAGTTCTTGAAATGAAGTTAGATTTTGTTTCTTATCCATGTTATGATTCTCCTTTTTGATAAGATAATAAATAGTTCTAGAGTGTTATCTGAAAATTAATCAGAATGGGTTAAAATTTTATCTTTGAAATAATCAAAATATGTTTTCTTTGCAGTTACACTAGTGACGCGACCTTGTAAACCGTATTGTATGAGTTTACTATCCTCATTAGATAGTTTTGCAAGAGCGGTTAATTTAAAGAGATTGCCTTGCTCTGTTCTGGTAGGAGTTTGATCAATGCTCTGAAGTTGGCCGATGATGGTAATGCCGTGATTTCCAATCTTCTCAAGTTTTAATCTTACAGTTTGTCCTTTATCTAGTAGAGGTAGATAGTCAGAAGATACGTAGTAAGTAATTAGTACTTCTCTTGTATCTGTGATGACAGGGAATATTTGAGCAATTTCTGTACCAGTTGGAATTCTATTTTTACCTTCAAATTCGCTGTTCAGATGAACGATACCTTTACTTGGAGCGGTTAAGGTATTGTTTTCCAAGCGCTGTGTCGCTTGATCTAGTTGTACTTTTAATTCTGTTAATTGATTCTCCACGGTTAGTTGTTGCTGAGAAGCTGTCTGTAAAAACTGAGTGCGGAGTACTTCAATTTTGGTTGCTAAACTATTATCATAAGTTGCTACACTTCCGATACCAGCTTGCTGAATTTTGAGGCTTGCGATAGATGATTCAAGATTTGCAATACTTTGATTGATTTGAGATAAAAATGGCTCATCTGCAGTTTCTTGTGTTTGTTCTTGAGAGGCTACAAGATAACGGTTCAAAATTGACTGGTGTGGATTGCCAGTCGGTAAGCGCGCTCTTTTGTTTATGATAGCATCTCTCAGCTCTTGATATTCTCCAATTTGTTGTTGAACTTTTGTGATTTCTTGTTCAATAGCTGATGAACTGCTATTAGCAAGATTGGCTTGATTTGAAACTTCAGTGTTAGTCTTTGAGATACCTAGTTCAATATCATGAGCTTGTTTAGTAAAATTCATAAAGGTATTATGGTAGCCAAACTCATCCTCACCAGAAAAAAGATCAGTCGCTTTTTCTAAGCTTTGTTTCAAAATTCCAAGTCCTTCTTTTTGCTTCTCAAGTCTTTGTAACTGAGTTTCTAAGGCAGTTTTCTGACTTTCTTCCATTGTTTCAGAGTATTTGATGAGTAAGTCACCTTTTTCAACTACTTGATTTGCCACTAAATGATTAGCTAAGATAGTATTATCACTAGTTGACTGAATGGATGCAATGACACTTGTAGGGGTAATTTCTCCTTGTGACGTAACGGTAATTTCTTTTGTGGCAACAAGGGAGAAAATTAAGATGAAAGTAAACAGTAATGAAAGTGGTATGATCAATACTGTCGCATAATTATGGTAACGTCTCTGATAAAACTCGACGCTTCTAAAAAGATTAGGATTCATAACATTCTCCTTATTTGTTGAATAGATGATGGTAGAAGCCCTGCGCCTTCATTAACTCTTGATGACTACCAACTTCAATGATTTTTCCTTGGTCAAGAACAATGACACGGTTAGTCCGTTCGGCTATACTTAGACGATGGGCTACAAAGAGAATGGTTTTATCAGTTAGGGACATAAGATTATCTATAACCTTTTTCTCAGTCAAAACATCGAGAGCACTAGTAGCTTCATCTAGTATTAAAACAGGAGATTTAGTTAAAAGAGCACGAGCGAGAGCAATTCGTTGCTTCTGTCCTCCTGACAGACCTGCTCCATCAGAAAGTTGAGTTTGATAGCCCATAGGCATTCTTTCAATATCTTGACGGATTTCAGCTAATTCGCAAGCTTTTAGAATATCTTCTTGGCTAATCATACTATTACCGCCCAAGGTTAAGTTTTCCAAGATAGAGCCATTAAAGATATAGGCTTGTTGGGGCAGGTAATTAATATGACGTCGCAAGATTTTTTTATCAATATTTTTAATATCCTGATGATTGATGGTAATCTGTCCTTTGTAAGGGTCAAAGAAATTAACAATCATTTTGGCTAGAGTTGTTTTACCAGAACCACTAACTCCAACCAGGCTAACCTTATCACCTTCTTTAATTGTTAGATTGATATCTGTTAAGGTATCTCGTCCAAAACCATACTTATAAGAAAGGTCATCAAATTCAATATCGCCCATCAAAAAATTTGAATGAACAGGATTTTCTTGAACTTGAAATTCAGATTCAACTAAATAGACCTCGTTCAAGCGGTTATTAGCAACCTTCGCAGATTGGAGTTTAGTTTGTAGGTTGATAATATTTTCCATAGGAGTTGTAAAGTAAGAAAGAAGTGTATTAAAGGTAATCAGCTGACCGATAGAAATCTTACTCGACATGACTAATTGAGCACCAAACCATAGGATAAAGATATTAAGAACTAACTTTGTTCCTTGTTTTAAATTAGTTTGTAAAATAGAATATTTAGTAAGTTTAAAGGATTTTTCCAAATAATCGACAAATTCACTGTCAATATTTTGGTAGCGATTTTCTTCACTTGTGAGTGACTTGATGGTTTCGATCCCGTTGATATCTTCGATAATGGCAGAACTAACCATAGAATTGCTTTGCATGACATCATGGTTCATTTTTTCAAAAGGTTTCATAAAAGAAAAGATGATGAACATGTATATAGGAACGGAAATAAGAGAAAGAAGGAAGAGATTAGGGTTTTGTGCCAGTAAGACGCTCCCTACAAGGATCAGAATGGAAACATCAAGAAGAAGAGAGAGAATGGTAGAAGCTAAGGCATCTATAATAGAGTTGGCATCTGTGAAGCGTGAAATGATTTCTCCTGTACGACGTGTCGCAAAGAAAGACATAGGAAGTTCAAAGATATGGCGAATATAGGCCAAAATTACATCAATGCTTAATCTCTGACTCAGAACAGTTAGGAGATAATCTCTGGAGAAGCTCATGACTTGTTGGAGGATATAGGTGATAATTAGACCAATTGAGATAATTCCTAAAGTTGATTTCATCTGATTTGGGATGTACTCATCCAAGATTCCTTGGAGATAATAAGAACCACCGATATTGATAATAGTGACTAATAAGCTTGAGAGAACAATATAAGTAATAAGAGATTTTTGTTTGAAAATCAGAGGGAGGAAGCTCAGTAGACCATTCTTTTTATCTTTATGGGGTTGATAGCTGGGTTTGGGAGCTAGAAAAATAGCTACTCCAGTCCATTCAGAGAAAAAGCGTTCTTTTGACATTTTGGTGATTTTTACAGAAGGATCAGGATCACCAATAATCAGATAGTCTTTCTTTGTTTGATAGACAACATAGTAATGTTGGAGTTTCCCTTCTTTGTTAACGTGAACGATAAATGGATAGGGGACATCGCTCATATCAAAGAGCGTTTTATCTGCTTGAACAGGCCTTGTTTCAAAGCCCATTTCATCAGCGGCTTTTACAATGCCAAGAGCAGTCGTCCCTTCTTTATTGGTCTTTGCAAGTTCTCTCAAGTGAGCTAGAGAAAAATCTGAACCATAGAATTTGGCAATCGAGGCTAAGGCAGCGACACCACAGTCTCTAGCATCTATTTGAGGAACAAATGTACGTTTATAAGAAGTCATTGGCAAATCCTTTCATATAAAATATGAATTTATTATACCATGATACTAAGTTCATATTTTATAAAATCTTGAATTGTCATTGAAACTTCCTGAATGGTAAAAAAGTGATTAGAAACTATCTTTCTTTAAAAATCTATAGGTGTGATTTGAAATAAAAAGCTAATTCAAGATGTTTCGATGACAATTCAAGATTTGGATGAAAAACTTTAACAAACAATGATATACTAAACTTGTCAAGGTTGCAACAGGACAAAAATTAAAAATAAAAAAGGAGTATTTGTCATGAATACAAAAACGATGTCACAATTTGAAATTATGGATACTGAGATGCTTGCGAAAGTTGAAGGAGGTTTCGGAGGTTGGGGAGATATGATTGCTGGTTTATTGGGTGGGCTAGCACCTTCTCCAACTTTGGATCAATTAAATGGTAAGTGGCCTATTATACATTTTTCAAAACCATGTGGTCCTTATGGTATAGGGGGAACTCCAAACTCATGTAATGGTATTTAAAAAGGATTGAAGCTATGAAGGCAAAATATGGGAATCAAATTGTTGATGTTTGGGAAATTGGTCAAGCAACTCCTAAACCAAGTTGGGTAGAGGAAGCTTTTCAAAAAAATTATATGGTTTGGTTGGATAATCATGTGCGCATTCTAATGGCAGGTCTCAACACTTCTCTCGCAACGAATATCAAGTTTGGTCTAGTTGGAACAGTTGGAGGAGGATTCGCTGGTTATGGAATGTATGTTCTTGGTTATCCAGGTGATTATATAGATATCACCAATCATAGAGTTGTTTCTGCTAAAACATTTCACAAAAGTTATCAAATTTTAGAAAATGATTAGATGTCATTTAATTGTAATGGAGAAAGCAATGAAAAAAATATTTTTAAAAAAACGGACCATCTTCCTTGCGAGATTGTTCCTAGGGCAGTTGCCCTTGCTTGTCTCTACTTATCTATTTCTATCTCGTCAGTTTTTACATTTTTCCTTAGTTTTTCAATTGCTTCTAGTTATTATTAACTTAGCTTCTATTTTGGCTACTGTTTATCTCACTAGGGAAATGAAGATAAGAGAGTTTGAAGATGATGATTTGGTTAGTCCTAGAACCAATCAACTCATGTTCATCGGCTTGACAGGCTTTATGTCTATTATCTGTTTGTATAGAGGTATCACAGCAGGAGAATCTTACCAACAACTAATCGCTTATATTGGCGCGGTTCTATGCTTGCTTATCATGCTTTTGCTTATTTGGGGTTTGAAGTATTATAAAAAGTAGAGGTTAATGAAGTATAAAAGGGTAAGTGTTTTCGAAATACTCACCCTTTTATAATGAAGTTTTTACAATTCAAGACGTTTCGATGACAATTCAAGATTTGGATGAAAAATTTTAAAAAACAATGATATACTAAACTTGTCAAGGTTGCAGCAGGACAAAAATTAAAATGGAGGTATTCGTCATGGATACAAAAATGATGGAACAATTTGAGGTTATGGATACAGAGATGCTTGCGAGTAAAGTAGGAGGAAAAACAATATATTATGGTAATGGTTTATATTGTGATAACTCTAAAGGTTGCTGGGTAAACTGGCCTGAAGCTATAAATAAAATTCTTACTAATTCTATTGTTAATGGATTTTCAGGTGGGAATGCAGGTTGGAATTCGGGGGGACCTCTATAATGAGAGGTTTAAAGTGGTTTTCTGGAGGAGTTGAAAGACGCCGTGAAGCTATCATCATATTAGAAAAACTTATTCAAAATATAAAATGTGATTCTCAACTTCTCCCTTTGAAAAATATATTGATTTCTTACGAATATGAATTAAAGAAAGGAAGTATATCGATTCCTTATACCCTTAGTAGAATGAACATTGAAATTTCGAATGNATTAATTGAAAATGCACTACATTTGTCTGAAATTCAGTCTGATCAGATAAAAAAATTAAGAGAATTATCTAATATTAGATATGGATACTAGGGTGTAGTCCAAGTGATATGTTAATTATAGTTTATGTATTCCTAATATTTTTATTGTGACTCTGGATTTGAGTGAAAAAATTAAAACAGTGCTATACTAAACTTGTCAAGGTTGCAACAGGACAAAAATTAAAAATAAAAAGGAGTATTTGTCATGAATACAAAAATGATGGAACAATTTGAGATTATGGATACTGATATGCTTGCTTGTATAGAGGGTGGGGATGTATCTGGTATTTATAGAGGGTATGCTTATCAGGACAGTCCATTTGGTTCTTACCCTTCTATATTAAAAAATTCAGGTCCTTTCCCAGTAAGTGGGTACTGCCCGCGTGGTTATCGTGACCTTGGTTATATAGGAGCAGGTTTTCATTTATGTGGAATATAGGCTGAAATATAAGAAATGAGGAAGAATTTCTATGAAAAAGTATCAGCTTCTATTCAAAACAAGTGCAATTTTATCCTACCTATTTTTCGTATTTGGTCTTTCTCAGCTGACGTCTATTGTTCAAAATTATTGGCAATTTTCTTCCCAGATTGGCAATTTCTTCTGGATTCAAAATATCTTGAGTTTGCTATTTAGCGGAGTCATGATTTGGATTCTGGTTAAGACAGGCCATGGTTATCTCTTTCGCATTCCAAGAAAAAAATGGCTTTGGTATTCGATTTTGACAGTATTAGTGGTAGTGTTCCAGATCTCTTTTAACGTTCAGACAGCTAAATATGTTCAGTCAACTGCGGAAGGTTGGGCTGTATTGATTAGTTATAGTGGGACTAACTTTGCAGAACTAGGTATTTATATAGCCCTGTTCTTTCTGGTTCCACTGATGGAAGAGTTAATCTATAGAGGATTACTGCAACACGCTTTCTTTAAGCATTCGCGATTTGGTCTTGATTTGCTTCTTCCTTCTATTTTATTTGCTCTCCCTCATTTTTCAAGCCTGCCTAGTTTGTTAGATATCTTCGTCTTTGCAACAGTTGGAATCATCTTTGCTGGTTTGACCCGCTATACCAAGAGCATTTATCCATCCTATGCGGTGCATGTGATTAATAATATTTTCGCAACATTACCATTTTTGCTGACTTTTTTACACAGGATATTTAGCTAAAAATAATAGATTAAAAATAATTATTGATTATAAGAAGTGAATAAGATTAGATTTCTGAATAATAGAATCTAATCTTATTCACTTCTTATTAGTTGACTGAGGAAATTGTGCTCTTTGAGCAATTCAAGACGTTTCGATGACCATTTAATATTTAGATGAATTTGTAATCTTAAATAAGGTAAGATAAAGATAACAAATGTAAAGGAGTATTCTTATGAAGAAACAAAAGATAAAATCGTTATTACTTGTACCACTTGTATTTGCATCTATTACTACGGGTGTTGTATATGCAGAAGAACAGACTACTTCTTCCTCTATTCAGGCTAATGATAGTTCTGTTGTGGCACCAGATTTGCAATCGGCTAAGGAAAATGTGGAGCATAAACCTTCCGTTGTAACTCCCGAGGAGTATGAACAGAATGTTGCTGACTTTAAAAAGATAGATATTGAAGCCGTTCGTCAATCTTTTACAGAGGATCAATTGGAACATACTATATATTTTGGTAGAAAAACTTGTTCTCATTGTCGTCAATTTTCTCCTGAATTGAAAGAATTTAATAACTTGATTGAAAAGAAGTTAGAGTATTATGATTTGGATGGTAAAGATTTTGATGGGGAGGCGAGAGAGTTTCTATTTAAAAAAGTCGGGATTCCAGGAACACCAACAATTTTGTATTTAAGAAACGGACATCCGATATCTGGATGGGTTGGTGGCGGAGCAACTGCACAACAGGTTTATGATTATATGTACTCGAGAAACTCACCTAAGCAAACGGAGACAGTGGCATCTTCTGAGGAAACAGTAACTGAAAATGTGCATGATGAGAAAACCAGAAATGACAGCATGAGTACTAGTGATAAAGTTGTAAGTGAAAGCAAAGGTATGAGTGATGAACAAAGAACCGAAATGAAAACATCCAATGATAATCCCAATTCTAATAGTGAAAATAGTGGGAAAGTGGAGAGTATAAACTCAACTTCTAAAGCTAAAACTACTCAATCTGGCGATTTAGCAATGTTAGACAATAAGGATCAATTGGAAACTCTCAAACCTATTTTTGATGCTGCTCAAGAAAATAAAACTCCTTTAACCGATGTTAAGGGGCCTGATTATGTAAGCCAATCTATTACTTCGAATGAAAAATTATTACCGAAAACAGGAGAGGAAGAAAGTTACCAACTGATTCGGCTAGCTGTCGCGTTTTTTATGGCTTCTATAATGATTAAAGTGAAACAAAAAATTCATAAATAAAAATAGATGGTAAACAGGTGCAATGATATTATTTGTTTGTAATAACATATGACTAGAATTTTCCTATAGACAAGAGTGAAAGGGCAAGCATGTTTTTAATGCTTGCTTTTTAAATTTTTTAACAATTCAAGACGTTTCGATGATAATTCAAGATTTGGATGAAAAAAATTAATAAACGATGGTATACTAAACTTGTCAAAGTTGCAACAAGACAAAAATTAGAATTAAGATTAAAATGGAGGTATTCGTTATGGATACAAAAATGATAGAACAATTTCATGAAATGGATATAACTATGTTATCCAGTATTGAAGGAGGCAAGAATAATTGGCAAACTAATGTCTTAGAAGGTGGTGGTGCAGCTTTTGGTGGCTGGGGCTTAGGAACAGCCATTTGTGCTGCGAGTGGTGTTGGAGCGCCATTTATGGGAGCATGTGGATACATAGGAGCTAAATTTGGTGTGGCTCTTTGGGCAGGAGTAACAGGTGCAACGGGTGGATTTTGATAAAAGGAGATTTGTATGAATACTTATTATAATGTAGATGAAACAATGTTAAGTGAGATTTATGGAGGTAATTCCGGAGGAGCGGCTGTAGTTGCTGCTTTAGGTTGTGCAGCGGGTGGAGTGAAATATGGGAAGTTTCTAGGACCATGGGGCGCTGCAATAGGAGGAATTGGAGGAGCATTGATTTGTGGATATTTAGCCTATAGTGCTACATCATAAAAATGGAAGATATATTTTATGAAGGCTGTATTCTATATAATTCTCTTCGCTTTCCAAACATATCTTATTTATCTATCTATAAGTACCTCTGATAAAAAACAAAAGACTATTGAATTAACATCATTGAATTGTTTTGTCATATTATTTCTAATCTATGATAAATTATTTTTTCTCTTCATTGCCTATGTTTTTTTGATAATTTTTATATTAAACTTGTTCCGTAACTGAAAAGTTATATACTATATGAATACAAAAATGATGGAACAATTTAAGATTATGGATACTGATGTGCTGGCTAGCATTGAGGGAGAAACTGATTGGGGAACAGTAGGAAAAGGAGCTGTCTATGGAGCAGGTATCGGAGTTGCTATGTGTACGGTAGGAGGACTCCTTACTAGTGGTTCCGCATGGACTATGACTGCTGGCTGTGCTTGGGCTGGAGCTAAACTTGGTGGGCTTCTACTCTAGTCCACATGTCTTACAACAGTTTGCCACTCTTAACTTATTTATAAAGATCATGAAAAGGTAAGCAGAAGACGGTGCTTGCCTTTTTTAAGCTATAATGATAGCCTGAGCCAATTGAGATGCTTTTCTTTGAGAATCAGGTGTGGAGCGGTTGACGAATAGACCAAAAACTAGTAGAATAGTAAGGAAACTTTATACGGAGGAAAGAAATGGACTTGGGTGATAATGAGCTAACGCTGACCCCTATACCTGGGAAGAGTGGCAAGGCTTATATGGGAAGCTACCCTGATGGGAAGCGCGTCTTTGTAAAAATGAACACCTCTCCAATCCTACCTGGCTTAGCCAGAGAACAAATCGCTCCTCAATTACTATGGACTCGTCGTTTGCCAGATGGTCGTGATATGTGTGCCCAGGAATGGTTGACGGGCAAAATCTTGACACCGCACGATATGAATCGCAAGCAGATCATCAATATCTTGACACGTCTTCACCGCTCACGTCCCTTGATGAAGCAGTTGAGCCGTTTGGGATATACCATGGAGACTCCATTAGACTTGTTGCAGTCTTGGAGGCAGGAAGCACCCGAAGTCTTGAAACGACATCAGTACTTAAACTCGGTGATTGATGATTTGCGCAGGACGGTTCCAGGTTTTAGAGAAGACCATGCAACGATTGTGCATGGTGATCTTCGCCATAGTAATTGGATTGAGACAGAGAGTGGGCTTGTTTATCTAGTGGATTGGGATTCGGTTCGCCTGACGGATCGCATGTTTGATGTGGCGCATATGCTGTGTCATTATATTCCAGAGCAACATTGGCATGATTGGCTAACTTATTACGGTTATAAGTACAATCAGACAGTGTTAGATAAATTGTATTGGTATGGTCAGTATTCTTACTTGAGCCAGATTGCCAAATACTTTGTAAATCAAGATTTAGATAATGTAAACCGGGAGATTTATGCCTTGCGTATCTTTCGTGATAAGTATGGAAAGAGAAGATGAGAGTTAGAAATCGTAAAGGGGCGACAGAGTTACTAGAGGCTAATCCTCAGTATGTGGTCCTCAATCCCTTGGAAGCTAAAGGGAAATGGCGAGACTTGTTTGGAAATGATCATCCTATTCATGTAGAGGTTGGAAGTGGGAAAGGGGCCTTCGTATCAGGAATGGCCAAGCAAAACCCTGACATCAACTACATCGGGATTGACATTCAAAAGTCAGTATTGAGTTATGCCTTGGACAAGGTGCTTGAAGTTGGAGTGCCCAATATCAAATTGCTGTGGGTAGATGGTTCAGATCTGACTGACTATTTCGAAGACGGTGAAATTGATCGTCTCTACCTAAACTTTTCAGATCCCTGGCCTAAAAAACGCCATGAAAAACGTCGTTTGACTTACAAGAGTTTCTTGGATACCTTCAAGCGCATCTTGCCTGAGAATGGGGAAATCCATTTCAAGACAGATAATCGTGGCTTGTTTGAGTACAGTCTAGTGAGCTTTTCTCAGTATGGCATGAAACTCAATGGGGTTTGGCTGGACTTGCATGCCAGTGATTTTGAAGGCAATGTCATGACGGAATATGAGCAAAAATTCTCCAGCAAGGGTCAAGTGATCTACCGAGTTGAGGCAGAATTTTAAGAAATAGCTTGAAAACCAGCCGTTTGAGTGCTTATACTTTACATAAATTGACAAACGTGCTATACTAATAGTAAGAATATGAGAAAGAGAGGCGGGGAAATATCTTCGCCTCTTGCTTATGAGGAGGTGGACGCAATCACAACAATCGTAGAATTAGTCAGAGAAGTTGTAGAACCTGTCATCCAAGCACCTTTCGAACTCGTGGATATCGAGTATGGAAAGATTGGCAGTGACATGATTCTCAGTATTTTTGTAGATAAACCTGAAGGAATTACCTTGAACGACACGGCAGATTTGACAGAAATTATCAGTCCTGTCCTAGATACCATCAAGCCTGATCCCTTCCCAGAACAATATTTCCTAGAAATCACCAGTCCAGGCTTGGAACGTCCTTTAAAAACCAAGGATGCTGTCGCTGGAGCAGTTGGGAAATACATCCATGTCGGGCTCTACCAAGCTATCGATAAGCAAAAAGTCTTTGAAGGAACCTTGGTATCCTTTGAAGGGGATGAGTTGACTATGGAGTATATGGACAAGACACGTAAGAAAACCGTCCAAATTCCATACAATTTAGTATCAAAAGCACGTTTAGCAGTAAAACTATAGAAAAGAAAGGATAGCTTTTGAGGATTCAAAAGTGAAGAAAACATGAGTAAAGAAATGCTAGAGGCCTTCCGCATTTTGGAAGAAGACAAGGGAATCAAAAAAGAAGACATCATCGACGCAGTAGTAGAGTCGCTTCGTTCCGCTTATCGCAGACGCTATGGTCAGTCTGACAGCGTAGCTATCGACTTCAACGAAAAAACAGGAGACTTTACAGTTTATACTGTTCGTGAAGTGGTTGATGAAGTATTTGATAGCCGTTTGGAAATCAGCTTGAAAGATGCCCTTGCCATTAATTCAGCCTATGAACTTGGTGATAAAATCAAGTTTGAAGAAGCACCAGCTGAGTTTGGTCGTGTAGCAGCCCAATCTGCTAAACAAACCATCATGGAAAAAATGCGCAAGCAAACACGTGCCATCACTTATAATACTTACAAAGAACATGAGCAAGAAATCATGTCTGGTACAGTAGAACGTTTCGACAACCGTTTTATTTACGTCAATCTTGGGAGCATCGAAGCCCAATTGTCAAAACAAGACCAAATCCCTGGAGAAGTTTTTGCTTCCCACGACCGTATTGAGGTTTACGTTTATAAAGTTGAAGACAACCCTCGTGGTGTCAACGTCTTTGTTAGCCGTAGCCATCCAGAGATGATCAAACGCTTGATGGAGCAAGAAATTCCAGAAGTGTATGATGGAACTGTTGAAATCATGAGCGTAGCTCGCGAAGCTGGTGACCGTACTAAGGTTGCCGTTCGTAGCCACAATCCAAACGTGGATGCTATTGGGACAATTGTTGGACGTGGTGGTGCCAATATCAAGAAAATCACCAGCAAATTCCACCCAGCTCGCTACGATGCCAAGAGCGATCGCATGATTCCTGTCGAAGAAAATATCGATGTTATCGAGTGGGTAGCGGATCCAGCTGAATTTATCTACAATGCTATCGCACCTGCAGAGGTTGACCAAGTTATCTTTGATGAAAACGACAGCAAACGTGCCTTGGTCGTTGTGCCTGATAACAAGCTTTCTCTTGCTATCGGTCGTCGTGGACAAAACGTTCGCTTGGCAGCTCATTTGACAGGTTACCGTATCGATATCAAGTCTGCAAGTGAGTTTGAAGCTATGGAAGAAGCAGGTCAAGTGGATTACGCAGCTGCGGATGAATTGATCGAAGAATAAAAGCTGCTAGAGGAGGGAAAGATGAAAACAAGAAAAATCCCTTTGCGCAAGTCTGTTGTATCCAATGAAGTGATTGATAAGCGTGATTTGCTCCGCATTGTCAAGAACAAAGAAGGACAGGTCTTTATCGATCCGACAGGCAAGGCCAATGGCCGTGGCGCTTATATCAAGCTAGACAATGCAGAAGCCCTAGAGGCAAAAAAGAAGAAAGTCTTTAACCGCAGCTTTAACATGGAAGTGGAAGAAAGCTTTTATGACGAGTTGATCGCCTATGTGGATCACAAAGTGAAAAGAAGAGAGTTAGGACTTGAATAAGCAAAAGATAAGCAATCTCTTGGGACTTGCTCAACGAGCAGGCCGGATCATATCAGGTGAGGAATTGGTGGTCAAGGCCATCCAAGACCAGAAAGCCAAGCTAGTCTTTCTAGCACAGGATGCTGGCCCTAATCTAACCAAGAAGATTCAAGATAAAAGTGACTATTATCAAGTAGAAGTTATAACCGTGTTTTCAACACTGGAATTAAGCATAGCAGTCGGAAAATCGAGAAAGGTTTTGGCTGTGACAGATGCTGGATTTACAAAGAAAATGAGGTCTCTTATGGAATAGAAGAGGAGGACATGATTTGTCTAAGAAAAGATTGTACGAAATCGCAAAAGAACTTGGAAAAGAAAGTAAAGAAGTTGTAGCGCGTGCAAAAGAGTTGGGCTTGGATGTGAAAAGCCACTCATCGAGCGTGGAAGCTGCTGCTGCGGAGCAAATCGCTGCGAGCTTTAAACCTGTACCTGCTCCTAAGGCAGAAGTAAAACCTGCAGCAGCAAAAGCAAGTGTAGAAAAGAAAGCAGAAAAGCCTGTTTCGGCTAAACCAGCTGCCGCAAAGGAAGAAAGCAAACCAGCTGCACCTGTAGCTCCTAAGGAAGAAAAAGTAGTGGCTGCAAGACCACAGAGTCGAAACTTCAAGGCGGAGCGTGAGGCACGTGCAAAAGAGCAGGCAGAGCGACGCAAACAAAACAAGGGCAATAACCGTGACCAACAACAAAACGGTAACCGTCCGAAAAACGACGGCCGTAATGGTGGCAAACCTGGTCAAGGAAACCGCGACAACCGCCGTTTTAACGACCAAGGGAAGAAACCACAAGGTCAAGGAAATCGTGGCAATGATCGCCGTCAGCAACAAGACTTCCAGCCAAAACCAGCTGGACCACGTGTTGACTTTAAAGCCCGTGCAGCAGCTCTAAAAGCAGAGCAAAATGCAGAGTACGCACGCTCAAGCGAGGAGCGCTTCAAACAATCGCAAGCTGCCAAAGAAGCCTTGGCTCAAGCTAATAAACGCAAGGAGCCTGAAGAAATCTTTGAGGAAGCTGCTAAGTTAGCTGAACAAACGCAGCCAGCCGTAAAAGTAGCTCCTGTAGCGAAAGAAGCGCCAGTGGATACACGTCGTAAAAAACAAGCTCGACCAGACAAAGAACGTGAT
Organism: Streptococcus oralis; assembly: GCF_003943395.1. Lineage (GTDB taxonomy): Bacteria > Bacillota > Bacilli > Lactobacillales > Streptococcaceae > Streptococcus > Streptococcus oralis_BF. Next base: position 93,841 of record NZ_RJPJ01000007.1, read on the forward strand.
GATTATGATCACGAAGAAGATGGTCCTAGAAAACAACAAAAGAATCGAAGTAGTCAAAATCAAGTGAGAAATCAAAGAAATAGTAACTGGAATAACAACAAAAAGAATAAAAAAGGGAACAAGCAAAACAACCGTAACCAGACTCCAAAACCTGTTACAGAGCGCAAGTTCCATGAATTGCCAACAGAATTTGAGTATACAGATGGTATGACCGTTGCGGAAATCGCAAAACGTATCAAACGTGAACCAGCTGAAATCGTTAAGAAACTCTTTATGATGGGTGTGATGGCCACACAAAACCAATCTTTAGATGGAGAAACCATCGAACTCCTCATGGTGGATTACGGTATCGAAGCAAAACAAAAGGTTGAAGTGGATAATGCCGACATCGAACGTTTCTTTGTCGAAGATGGCTATCTTAACGAAGATGAATTGGTTGAGCGTCCACCAGTTGTGACGATCATGGGACACGTTGACCATGGTAAAACAACCCTCTTGGATACCCTTCGTAACTCTCGTGTTGCGACAGGTGAAGCAGGTGGTATCACTCAGCATATTGGTGCCTACCAAATCGTGGAAAATGGCAAGAAGATTACCTTCCTTGATACACCAGGACACGCGGCCTTTACATCAATGCGTGCGCGTGGTGCATCTGTTACCGATATTACCATCTTGGTTGTAGCGGCCGACGACGGGGTTATGCCTCAGACTATCGAAGCTATCAACCACTCAAAAGCGGCCAACGTTCCAATCATCGTAGCTATCAACAAAATTGATAAACCAGGTGCCAATCCAGAACGTGTTATCGGTGAATTGGCTGAACACGGTGTTATGTCAACAGCTTGGGGTGGAGATTCTGAATTTGTTGAAATCTCAGCTAAATTCAACCAAAATATCGATGAACTCTTGGAAACAGTCCTTCTTGTGGCTGAAATCCAAGAACTCAAGGCAGACCCAACAGTTCGTGCGATCGGTACTGTTATCGAAGCTCGCTTGGATAAAGGAAAAGGTGCGGTCGCAACCCTTCTTGTTCAACAAGGTACCTTGAATGTCCAAGACCCAATCGTTGTCGGAAATACCTTCGGTCGTGTCCGTGCCATGACCAATGACCTTGGTCGTCGTGTCAAGGTTGCTGGACCATCAACGCCAGTTTCTATCACAGGTTTGAACGAAGCGCCAATGGCGGGTGACCACTTTGCTGTTTACGAAGATGAAAAATCTGCGCGTGCAGCAGGTGAAGAGCGTGCAAAACGTGCCCTCATGAAACAACGCCAAGCTACCCAACGTGTCAGCCTTGAAAACCTCTTTGATACGCTTAAAGCTGGTGAACTTAAGTCAGTTAACGTTATCATCAAGGCCGATGTACAAGGTTCTGTCGAAGCCCTTTCTGCCTCACTTCAAAAGATCGATGTAGAAGGTGTCAAAGTGACCATCGTTCACTCGGCTGTCGGTGCTATCAACGAATCTGACGTGACGCTTGCCGAAGCTTCAAATGCCTTTATCGTTGGTTTCAACGTACGCCCTACACCACAAGCGCGTCAACAAGCCGAAGCTGACGATGTAGAAATCCGTCTCCACAGCATTATCTACAAGGTTATCGAAGAGATGGAAGAAGCCATGAAAGGGATGCTTGACCCAGAATTCGAAGAAAAAGTTATCGGTGAAGCAGTTATCCGTGAAACCTTCAAGGTATCTAAAGTGGGAACTATCGGTGGATTTATGGTTATGAGTGGTAAGGTTACCCGTGATTCTAAAGTCCGTGTCATCCGTGACGGTGTTGTTATCTATGACGGCGAACTCGCAAGCTTGAAACACTACAAAGACGACGTCAAAGAAGTTACAAACGGTCGTGAAGGTGGATTGATGATCGAGGGCTACAATGATATCAAGATGGATGATGTGATTGAGGCTTATGTCATGGAAGAAATCAAGAGATAAGATTTTTGCTCCTTTCTTAGGTGGTGAGGGACGCAAGCAAACCGATGGTTTCATTGCTTATTTTTGAGCCTAAGGTCTCAAAAATCCCCTGTGATGGGACTGATAAATCAGTTCCATCACTTTCACCACAGTGAAAGAAGCAGGTGATTTCAAATTGAACGTCGTTTCAATTTGAATTAAAAATCAAGAAATTTAAAAATAGCTAGGTCTGCTGGCCTAGCTTTTGGTTCAAAGTAGAGAAAGGAATATCATGGCAAATCATTTCCGTACGGATCGTGTGGGCATGGAAATCAAGCGTGAAGTCAATGAGATTTTGCAAAAGAAAGTCCGTGATCCGCGTGTCCAAGGTGTGACCATTACAGATGTTCAGATGCTGGGTGACTTGTCTGTTGCCAAGGTTTACTACACCATTTTGAGTAACCTTGCTTCGGATAATCAAAAAGCTCAAATCGGGCTTGAAAAAGCAACTGGTACGATCAAACGTGAACTTGGTCGCAATTTGAAATTGTACAAAATTCCAGATTTAACCTTCGTCAAAGATGAATCCATCGAATATGGAAACAAGATTGACGAGATGCTACGCAATCTGGATAAAAACTAAGAAAGAGGAGGTGCCCCTCTTTTTTAGTGGAGAAAACTAGGCGAAATTTAAAATGGAAAACATTCTCTATAAAATAGAATTCTGTATTTCTAAATGTTAGCTAAACAGAAAATGCTTTTTTTTTTTAGCAAATATGATATGATAAAATGCGAAAAAAGAAATAAGGAGATTGAAATGGCTGAACAAGATCTAGCTATGCAAGTATTGGAACAAGTGGTGAAACTACCTGTTGTGAAAGTTGATCGTTCAAAATTTTTAGTGGACAAGTTTTCTAAGGAATTAGATCCGAAGGATATTACAATATTATTGGAACAGGGACCATCTAGCTTGCTACCACAGGAAACTTTAGATAGAGTTGCGAATGCTTGTATTATGGATAATGTCTTGCTGGCAAGTGGGACATCGGTTTTAGCAGGCCTACCTGGAGGGATTGCTATGGCAATTACCATACCAGCGGATGTAGCCCAGTTTTATGCTTTTTCATTGAAATTAGCTCAAGAATTGGGATATATTTATGGTTACGATGACCTTTGGGCTTCTCGTGATGAGTTGAGTGAAGATGCTCAAAACACGCTCTTGCTGTATCTCGGTGTAATGCTGGGAGTAAATGGTACAGCTGCATTGCTCAGAGCAGGAGGTGTTGCCGTTGCTAAGCAAGTGATGAAAACCGTTCCCCAGAAAGCCTTGACAAAGACCCTTTGGTATCCGATTTTGAAAAAAGTTTTGAAAATTTTTGGAGTCAATCTGACAAAAGGAGGCCTAGCCAAAGGAATGGGGAAATTCATTCCTATCCTAGGTGGTATTATTTCAGGTGGTTTAACATTTGCGACCATGAAACCGATGGGAGAAAGCTTACAACAGGAGTTATCTAAATTAGTTAACTATAATGAGGAACAGTATCAAGAAGATATAGATACTATCCGAAAAGAGGTCGAAATCATCGAAGGAGAGTAATATGGGATTCATTAAAATTCTAGCTAAGACATACGGGAATTACTTTTTCGTGATGCAAAGCATCAAAGTCCTGAAGAACATGAAAAAAGACGACAACGCTCTAGTAGGTTTCGGGAAAGTACTACTTGCTGACAAGTTGATGGATGTAGCCCAGTGGCTCGCAAAACCAGATGATAAGGAATAACTTGAAATGAAAGAAACTAGCAGGAACTCTTCTGCTAGTTTTTTAATCTCTTTCCATATGGTATAATATAAGCAGTAAAATCATTTTATACTCTTCGAAAATCTCTTCAAACCACGTCAGCTTCACCTTGCCGTAGGTATGGTTACTGACTTCGTCAGTTCTATCCACAACCTCAAAACACTGTTTTGAGCAACCTGCGGCTAGCTTCCTAGTTTGCTCTTTGATTTTCATTGAGTATTAGAACATACAATGGAGGTCGTCATGGACAATATCATCGATGTGTCAATACCCGTTGCAGAAGTGGTAGACAAGCACCCAGAAGTTTTGGAAATCCTAGTGGAGCTCGGTTTTAAACCACTTGCTAATCCCTTGATGCGCAACACAGTCGGTCGCAAGGTATCGCTCAAACAGGGGTCTAAGCTTGAGGGAACTCCTATGGACAAGATTGTCCGCACACTGGAAGCGAATGGCTATGAAGTGATTGGATTAGACTAATGGCAGATGAACGGATTCATATCCTACGGGATATTTTGTTAGAATTGCACAATGGCGCCTCTCCTGAGTCAGTTCAGGAGCGATTTGATGCGACTTTTACAGGTGTTTCAGCCATCGAGATTTCCCTCATGGAGCACGAGCTGATGAACTAAGACTCAGGTGTCACCTTTGAAGATGTCATGGAACTCTGCGATGTCCATGCTAATCTTTTTAAAAATGCTGTTAAGGGTGTTGAAGTGGAAGATACCGAGCATCCTGGTCATCCAGTTCGCGTCTTCAAGGATGAAAATCTGGCTCTCCGTGCAGCCTTGATTCGCATTCGGAGATTGTTGGATACCTATGAGACTATGGAAGACGAGGAAATGCTGGCAGAGATGCGCAAGGGGTTGGTCCGTCAAATGGGACTTTTGGGGCAATTTGATATCCACTATCAGCGCAAGGAAGAGCTCTTCTTTCCCATCATGGAGCGCTATGGTCACGATTCACCTCCTAAGGTCATGTGGGGAGTGGATGATCAGATCAGGGAACTTTTTCAGACAGCTCTAGCGACGGCTAAGGAACTACCAGAAGTGCCGATAAGCAGTGTAAAGGAAACCTTCGAAGCTTTTGCGACAGAGTTTGAAAGTATGATTTTCAAGGAAGAGTCTATCCTTCTCATGATTCTTCTTGAGTCCTTCACCCAGGATGACTGGATTCAGATTGCGGAGGAGAGCGATGCCTACGGCTATGCCATCATCCGTCCGTCTGAGAAATGGGTTCCGGAGCGTCAAAGCTTCGTTGAGGAAAAGAGTGCAGAGGAGCCAGTACAACGAGACACGGCAGGAGGTCAAGTTCAGCAAGTTATCGATACGCCAGAAGGACAGTTCACCATTACTTTTACCCCTAAGGAAAAGGAAGCAGTGTTGGATCGCCATAGTCAACAGGCTTTTGGCAATGGTTATCTCTCCGTCGAGCAGGCCAACCTCATCCTCAATCACCTCCCTATGGAGATCACTTTTGTCAATAAAGACGATATTTTCCAGTATTATAATGACAATGCGCCAGCTGATGAGATGATTTTCAAACGGACGCCGTCCCAAGTTGGGCGCAATGTTGAACTCTGCCATCCGCCTAAGTACCTAGAAAAGGTGAAGGCTGTTATGAAAGGTCTTCGTGAAGGGGTCAAGGACAAGTATGAGATGTGGTTCAAGTCAGAGTCGCGAGGCAAGTTTGTCCATATCACCTATGCCGCAGTACACGATGAAAACGGGGAATTCCAAGGCGTGCTAGAGTATGTTCAGGATATCCAGCCCTACCGAGAGATTGATACGGACTATTTCCGTGGATTAGAATAAGGAGAACCAATGAGTTACGAACAGGAATTTATGAAGGAATTTGAAGCCTGGGTCAGTACCCAGATCATGATCAACGACATGGCGCACAAGGAAAGTCAAAAAGTCTACGAAGAAGACCAAGACGAGCGTGCCAAAGATGCCATGATTCGCTACGAGAGTCGCTTGGATGCTTATCAGTTTTTGCTGGGTAAGTTTGAAAATTTCAAGGCAGGCAAGGGTTTCCATGACTTGCCAGAAGGCTTGTTTGGCGAACGGAATTACTAATCATTGCAAATCAAAAAGTGCGTATGAACGCACTTTTTCTATTTATACGTGATGTGTGTGTTTGGTAATCCATTGTTCCATTTTGATATGCAACCAGAATGAATAGATGCCCAAGGTGATGATGGTGAGCAAGAACCACTTGATCCAGTTCCCGAATAATTGAGAACCAGTTCCGTCAAAATAAAGGCGACGTCCATCGATGACAGTGTGCTTAACCTTCCAGTTTTGCATCATACAAACTGCCCAAGGCGTAGCGATTCCAGCGGTAAAGCCCATGATAAGCATGGCTAGGATAGCATGTCCAACGTAGCTCAAAAGACCACCGTCAAAGTAACTTTCGTTATTCATATCGTTCTCCTTATCAGCTTTTTACGTGAATCAGTCTTGCACATTACTGCATATTTTATCAATAAGTCGAATCATTGTCAAATCAGATTGAAAGAAAAAACAGCTAGATTTTTAAGTGTAATCTTGTTTCCTTTCTTGATTTTTCGTCGAAATATTGATAAAATATCTTTATTAAATCCTTGTCAGAACAGGGATTTTTTATTGAAAGGATTTTATCATGTCAAAGAAACTCCAACGTAAAAAACAATTGCGAAACAGCCTTCGTCGTTCAGGTGCATTTTCAAGTACGGTGACCAAGGTTGTCGAAGAGACCAAGAAAGTCGTGAAACACGCAGAAAAATCTGCCAGCGAAGCAGGAAAAGTTGTCTCTAAAAAAGTGGAACAAGCAGTAGAAGCGACTAAAGAGCAAGCTCAAAAAGTAGCCAATTCAGTAGAAGATTTCGCAGCTACTTTGGGTGGCCTCTCAGTAGATCGTGCTAAGACTTTCTATGATGAAGGCATCAAGTCGGCTGCTGACTTTAAAAACTGGACGGAAAAAGAACTTCTTGCCTTGAAAGGAATCGGCCCAGCTACCATTAAGAAATTAAAAGAACACGGCATCAGTTTCAAGTAATTTTTCTTGTCCCTTGCATTTCCGTCAAAAACTTGCTACAATAAAGCCATCAGAGGTGTTTTAATCCCACATTTTACAGAAAGTGGCGGTGCTGAGAAGTCCACAAATGTGTCAAAACTGGTTGCTGATGGATGAAAAATGAAATAATATTGTCTTTTTATTATAAAGACGAGAGTTGCGGGCATCTGCCCGAAATTGGGTGGTACCGCGGATAAACACATTCGTCCCTGTCATGTAGATGGCAGGGTCGATTTTTTGTAGAAAGCGAGGTAGAAGGATGACAAGAGCAGAGTTACCAGAACGTTTAGAAACCGAACGGCTAGTCTTACGAGTCAGTACCGTGGCTGATGTTGTGGATATCTTTGACTATGCCAGTAGGCCAGAAGTTTCCTATCCAGCAGGCTTTCCGCCCGTCAAGACCTTGGAAGATGAGATTTATTACCTAGAACATATCCTTCCAGAGCGTAATCAAAAGGAAAATCTACCAGCAGGATACGGGATTGTCGTTAAAGGAACCGATAAGGTCATAGGCTCTGTTGATTTCCCTCGTCGTCACGAGGATGATGTGCTGGAGATTGGCTATACCTTACATCCAGACTATTGGGGTTTAGGTTATATTCCAGAGTCGGCACGTGCCTTGATTGACTTAGCTTTTAAAGAACTGGGTCTTCATAAGATTGAACTGACTTGCTTTGGGTATAACCTTCAAAGTCAACGAGTTGCTGAGAAACTTGGCTTCACTCTAGAAGCTCGCATCCGAGACCGCAAAGATGCCCAAGGCAACCGCTGTGAGAGTCTGATATATGGCTTGCTGAGGAGTGAGTGGGAGGTGATTTGATGCATCTTTTCATCATTGGGGCTCCAGCTTCTGGGAAAATGACGATTGGGCAAGAACTATCTCGAAAGACAAATGCTACCCTCTTTTATAACCATCAAGCCATCGATTTTGCACTAGAAATCTATCAGGACTATACAGAGGAAATGTGGGAATTTGTTCGTGGAATTACCTTTTCTTTCCTTGGAGCAAGTGCTAGGAATCAGCGATCTGTGATTTTAACAGACGTAATTGATTTTTCAAATCAGTACCAGCGGCTGTATTTGAAGCAAATTCAGGATTTGTTGGATGATTATCATCAAGAGATTCTGTTTGTTGAGTTGGAAACGACACTTGAAGAGCGCTTAAGTCGAAATCGAACGGAGAATCGATTAAAGCATAAACCCTTAAAACGACATATTGAGGTATCTGAAAGAGAAATTTTGGAGACTGCTGAAACACTTCAATTAAATTCTCAACATCAACCGAATGAGTTGTACCACTACCTTAAAATAAATAATACGAATCTGTCTGGAGCCGAAGTTGCCAAGCAGATTCAAGATAAAATGAATACAATAGAGAAAGGACACACACATGTCTAAAGAACTTTCACCTAAATACAATCCAGCCGAGGTTGAGGCTGGTCGTTACCAAAAATGGCTTGATGCTGATGTTTTCAAGCCTTCAGGCGATCAAAAGGCTAAGCCTTATTCAATCGTCATTCCACCACCAAACGTAACTGGGAAACTCCACCTTGGTCACGCTTGGGATACGACTTTGCAGGATATTATCATCCGTCAAAAACGCATGCAAGGTTTTGATACCCTTTGGCTTCCAGGTATGGACCACGCGGGGATTGCGACTCAGGCTAAGGTTGAGGAGCGCTTGCGTGGTGAGGGCATTACGCGTTATGACCTTGGTCGTGAAAAATTCCTAGATAAAGTCTGGGAATGGAAAGACGAATATGCCACTACCATCAAGGAGCAGTGGGGCAAGATGGGGCTCTCTGTAGACTACTCTCGCGAGCGTTTCACCCTTGACGAAGGCTTGTCAAAAGCTGTTCGCAAGGTTTTTGTCGAACTTTACAAGAAAGGCTGGATCTACCGTGGTGAATTTATCATCAACTGGGACCCAGCAGCTCGCACAGCACTGTCTGATATCGAGGTTATCCATAAGGACGTCGAAGGTGCCTTCTACCACATGAACTACATGCTGGAAGACGGTTCACGCGCTCTTGAAGTTGCGACAACTCGTCCTGAGACTATGTTTGGAGACGTAGCCGTTGCGGTCAATCCAGAAGACCCACGCTACAAGGACTTGATCGGTAAAAACGTCATCCTTCCAATCGCTAATAAATTGATTCCAATCGTTGGAGATGAGCACGCAGATCCTGAGTTTGGTACTGGTGTTGTTAAAATCACACCTGCTCATGATCCAAACGACTTCTTGGTTGGTCAACGTCACAACTTGCCACAAGTCAACGTCATGAACGACGACGGAACTATGAACGATTTGGCCTTCGAATTTGCAGGAATGGATCGTTTTGAAGCTCGTAAGGCAGTCGTTGCTAAGCTGGAAGAAATCGGTGCCCTTGTTAAAATCGAAAAACGTGTCCACAGTGTTGGTCACTCAGAGCGTACAGGTGTCGTGGTTGAACCACGCTTATCTACTCAATGGTTCGTCAAGATGGACCAATTGGCTAAGAACGCTATTGCCAATCAAGACACAGACGACAAGGTAGAATTCTACCCACCTCGTTTCAACGATACATTCCTCCAATGGATGGAAAATGTCCACGACTGGGTAATCTCTCGTCAGCTCTGGTGGGGTCACCAAATCCCTGCTTGGTACAATGCTGAGGGTGAAATGTATGTCGGCGAAGAAGCTCCAGAAGGCGACGGATGGACTCAGGACGAAGACGTCTTGGACACTTGGTTCAGTTCTGCCCTTTGGCCATTCTCAACTATGGGCTGGCCTGATGTGGACTCAGAAGACTTCAAACGTTACTTTCCAACTTCAACCTTGGTAACAGGTTACGACATCATCTTCTTCTGGGTGTCTCGTATGATCTTCCAATCCTTGGAATTCACTGGCCGTCAGCCATTCCAAAACGTTCTTATCCATGGTCTCATTCGTGACGAGCAAGGTCGCAAGATGTCGAAATCTCTCGGAAACGGGATTGACCCAATGGATGTTATCGAGAAATACGGTGCCGATGCCCTTCGTTGGTTCCTTTCAAATGGTTCTGCACCAGGCCAAGACGTCCGCTTCTCTTACGAGAAAATGGATGCTTCATGGAACTTCATTAACAAAATCTGGAACATCTCTCGCTACATCCTCATGAACAATGAAGGCTTGACCCTTGAGCAAGCAACGGCCAATGTTGAAAAAGTGGTTAACAAGGAAGCTGGAAATGTGACAGACCGCTGGATTCTCCACAACCTCAATGAAACTATCGGCAAAGCGACTGCCAACTTTGACAAGTTTGAGTTTGGTGTAGCTGGGCACATCCTCTACAACTTCATCTGGGATGAGTTTGCGGACTGGTACGTTGAGTTGACCAAGGAAGTCCTTTATAGCGACAACGAAGAAGAGAAAGTCATCACACGTTCTGTTCTCCTTTATACTTTGGACAAGATCCTTCGTCTCCTTCACCCAATCATGCCATTCGTGACAGAGGAAATCTTTGGACAAATCTCAGAAGGTTCTATCGTTACAGCGGAATACCCAACTGTTAATCCAGCCTTTGAAGACCTCGCTGCTCATACTAGTGTCGAAAGCCTCAAAGACTTGATACGTGCCGTTCGTAATGCGCGTGCGGAAGTAAACGTAGCACCAAGCAAGCCTATCACCATCCTTGTGAAGACAAGCGATAGCGACTTGGAAGCCTTCTTTAACAGCAATGTCAACTACATCAAACGCTTCACAAATCCAGAACACTTGGAAATCGCATCAACCATCCCTGCACCTGAACTCGCAATGTCAAGCGTCATCACTGGAGCAGAAATCTACCTGCCACTGGCAGACCTCCTCAATGTCGAAGAAGAACTGGCTCGTCTCGATAAGGAACTGGCTAAATGGCAAAAAGAACTGGATATGGTCGGTAAGAAGCTCTCTAACGAACGCTTCGTAGCCAATGCCAAACCAGAAGTCGTCCAAAAAGAACGCGACAAACAAGCCGACTACCAAGCCAAATACGACGCGACCGTCGCACGTATTGATGAGATGAAGAAGTTGGTGAAATAAACATAGAAACACGGTGGTAAGCCGTGTTTTTTTGGGTATAATGAAATCAATATCTATTGATGGAGAAAGTGATGTCTAAACACCCTCATTATGAATTGTTAAATTTAATTGGCTATGGTCTTGCTAAGTTTGATAAGCTGTTTATAAAAGAGTTTCAATGCTCTAGTAAATCTGAGTTTTATCGTTATATAGTTTCTTTGGGCATCGCAGAAACAACTGGGGTAGTTAAAAATAGAAAGGATTTATTTGATCCCTATTTTGATAACAATCGAAAAGGTTGGTGGCAAAAAGCCGAAGTTTACCGTTTTCGTAAAGATTTAATTGATGTGATGTTTGGGAATGAAGATGTTCACTGTTATGCAGAAATCCTTAAAATGCTGCTTGCAAGTGAAGGGGAGAAAACAGGTATAACCATCGTTGAAAAACCAATAATTAGAACTAAATTCAAACGCCTACAAGAAACTGGAATGGAAACAGAAAATTATTTTATACTCAACTTTGATAAAGAAGAAAAATTTCAAGGTGGACTATTGACCGATGCCCGTCTTTATGGTGATGGATATGATTTCCAAGTAGATGTTCAAGAACATTCTTATTTTGCCGAAGTTAAAGGAATTCGAAAACCTAAGGGTCGCATTCGATTGACTTCCAGAGAATATGAAAAAGCCAAAGAGTTTAAATCAGATTTTATTTTATCCTTGGTTACCAACCTGGATGATATTCCAAAGTTAGTATTAATCGATAATCCATTGAATCATTTTGAATTTAAAAAGAGTATCATAAAGAATGAAGTTATAGAATACAGAAGTCTTGAAGATTTATATTAGTTCCCCTTAACTTTTCCAGTTGAAGGAAAGAGAAGTCTTGACAGGGCAACGACTCAATGAACTAGAAATCAACGGTATTCGATTGACCAAATTTAAAAATGGTGAAATCGGCATCGAATTTATCTGGATTGATATCGAAAATCCACTTAGCGATGCCATCGGCTGGGTAGCAAAGAAATAAAAAGTCCGCTGTTTTTTGTTTTGTGTTTTACAGTTTTTTCTTGACAAGTCTTTCTTTTTTATGGTATCTTTTTATGCAACAAATGTTGCGCAACAAATGTTGCGCGAAAGGAGTCTTATGCCACCAAAGGATAAATTTAGTAAAGAGACTATCATTGGGACAGCTTTACAATTGGTGAGAGAAGAGGGCATGGCTAGTTTGACGGCTCGAGCATTAGCAGAGCAACTGGGAGCCACACCGAGAGTGATTTTTGGGCAATTTGCCAATATGGCCGAGTTACAAGCAGAGGTTATTGTTGCTGCAGAGATGGTCGTAGTGGAGTATATACGAAAGGCTTTAGAAGATGAGAAGCCTTTTCGATCTGTCGGGGTTGCTTATATCCTGTTCGCCTCAAAAGAGCCCCAACTTTTTCAATTGCTTTTCCAAAATCCTAGCAAAGATCCGATTCGTCGCTTTCAAGATTTTCTTCCCATGAAGGATCATAGTTACCAATTGGTTCTGGAATCGATTGTAGCAGACTATCCATTGACGTTAGAGGAGACTAGTCGCCTGTACCAGCATTTATTTATCTACTCACACGGCATGGCCTCTATGGTTGCTTCTGGTATTTATCAATTCAGCATGGAAGAAGTGATTGGATTACTGACAGAGGTTTGTCAATCTCTCATCAAAGAAATGGTAGGAAAGAAATGATTCAACTAGAAAATGTGCACAAAAGTTACGGCCAAACCAAGGTTTTAAAAGGGATTGATTTGCAGATTCAAGACCAGGATGATGTGGTTATCCTCGGTCCTTCTGGATCAGGCAAGTCAACTCTCTTAAACGTTCTGTCAGGTTTAGAAAAGGTAGACGAGGGACATATCCTCATTCAAGGACAGGATTTGGCTCAACTCACAGATACTCAATTGACAGCCTTTAGACGTGAGAAGATTGCCTTTATTTTTCAGCAGTATTATTTATTGCCTAATCTAACAGTCAGACAGAATGTAAAGATGGGGGCAGACCTGGCAAACAATCATGATTTTTTGCAGATTATCGAGGATTTGGGACTTGGCGATAAGCTGGACAAGTATCCGAGTGAATTGTCTGGTGGCGAACAGCAGAGGGTATCTATTGCTCGTGCCTTAGCCAAAAAGCCAGAGATTCTTTTCTTAGATGAGCCGACGGGGGCTCTGGATGAAGAAACAGGGCGCAAGATTCTCGACTATATCTGGAAGTTGAAGGAAAAGCTAGGCTTTACTCTAATCATGGTGACGCACAACCAAAATATTGCGGATATGGCCAGAAGCATCATTCGCGTCAATAGTGGCAAAATTACTGAAGTTGTGACCAATGATCAGCCACAGACTGCTTATGAGATTGGATGGTAAGCCATGTTTTCAGTAAAAGATATTCGAAAATTAGTTGTCGTCAGTATCATTGGAGCCTGTGCGGTTTTTGTGGCCAATCTCTTCTTGAATTTTTATCTTGATATCGAGCAGTTGGAGATTTCTAAAACCAATCCGATGATTACGGCCTATTATGATGCCCAGATTTCGCTTTCTTGGATGTTGGCCATGGTTAGTGGAGTCGTCTTGTCCTTGACGTCGATCCTTCTCATGTGCTTTTATATCAAACAATTTGTCGATGATCACAAGGAACAATTAGGGATTTTAAAGGCTTTAGGCTATAGCAATGGCCAGTTGGCTAAACGATTTTGGGCTTTTGGACTCAGTTTTGGAGTTGGAGCGCTTCTTGGCTATTTAGCTTCTTTTCTAATGATGGGACATTTTTATGACTTTCGCAATGAGAAGAGGATTTTGCCAGAAATTACCATTCATTTTCACTGGCAGCTCTTGATCGCTTTAGTGATACTGCCAACGACTTTCTTTATGGTTCTTGCGATTGGCTATGCTAGAAGACAACTACAAACGCCGACCCTTCACCTATTGAAAAAATCCCCAACACCGATTAAGGTCAAAAGGAAAAAAAGTGCTCCTAAGAAAGAAAAATCCTTCCTAAAAGAGCTGTCTTCGTCGCTGATTTGGGGGAGAAAATCGATCCTGTTTTTTGTAGTCTTTGGCTCTATGTGTTTTGCGGCCATGGTTCAATTGTCCTTTGGTCTAAGGGACTACACAGATGACATCATCCAAACCATGATGATCATGATTGGCTTGATCCTTTCTTTCTCTATTCTCTTTTTGTCATTGGGGATTGTCGTCTCAGAAAGTTGCGAAACCCTGGCTCTTATGAAGGCTTTTGGCTACACAGATCGTGAATGCCAAGGTCATATCTTATCTCCCTATCGTTTCTGGGCCTATCTAGGATTTGTTCTTGGGACGGCTTATCAGTACGCTATCATGGAAATCTTGATTGGTGTGATCAAAGATACGGTTCCTGAAAAGATTGAGCATCACTTTGATGGGAATGTTTGCTTCTGGAATTTGATCGGTTTTGCTGTGGTTTATGAAAGCCTCTTTTATCTATCCAACAGAAAACTCCAAAAGCAAACCATCAAAGAAGTACTCTTAGCTGAATAAATAGAGAAGGTTGGATTCTCCAGCCTTTTTCTTATGAAACTCATTAACAAGAGAAGGATTTTTCACTATTCTAGGGAAAATGAAATAAAGGAAAGAAAACGAAGTTACTGGCAGGACCTGAAATGATCTTTTTACTTGATTTGATGCAACAAATAATCCTTTATCTCTGTAGGAATTCTCTTGCAGTTTGTGGTTGGTATTGGAGTTGCAGCCTTGAGTTATAAATAAATCAATATACCTGTGGTCATGTTACACAGGTCTTTCAATTAGCTGAAATATTTCATCTTTATTTTTTCTTAACCTTTGACTATTCCGCAAAATTATCGTACAATAAAGAGTACATGATAAAATGAGGTCAGAGTCTGTTCGCTCTGGCAATAGTAGTAAAAATGAGGAGAAACGCTTTGGAATTAGAAGTATTTGCTGGGCAAGAAAAAAGTGAACTATCTATGATTGAGGTAGCGCGTGCTATCTTGGAACTTCGTGGTCGCGATCATGAGATGCATTTTAGCGATCTTGTAAACGAAATTCAAAACTACCTTGGAACATCAAACAGCGATATCCGCGAAGCTTTGCCTTTGTTCTACACAGAGTTGAACTTTGACGGTAGCTTCATCTCTCTTGGAGACAACAAATGGGGTCTTCGCTCATGGTATGGTGTAGATGAAATCGACGAGGAAATCATTGCTCTTGAAGAAAGTGACGACGATGAAGTAGCACCAAAAGCTAAGAAAAAACGTGTCAATGCCTTCATGGATGGCGATTCAGATGTCATTGACTACAATGCGGATGATCCAGAAGACGAAGATGCATACGAAGCCGATCCAGCTCTTTCATACGATGATGAAAATCCAGATGATGAGAAAAATGAAGTGGAAGCTTACGATGCAGAAATCAACGAAATCGCTCCAGATGACTTGGGTGAAGATGTAGAACTCAACGAAGAAGACGACGAGTTCTCAGATGATGACGCTGAAACGAGCGACGAAGTATAAGAAGCCTCACAGAGGAGATCAGTTTGATCTTCTCTTTTTATTTGTCGGGAGAGAGTTGATGATTTCCTTGAAATTAGGGGCTAGAAGGTGTAAAATAAAGGTGGGAAGGTGTGCATTTTTCAAAGGAGGTGCCTGCCTATGGAGTTTCGTTTAGATAAAAGTTTGTATGACTTGGGGATCAAGAATGTCGTGATTGGCATCGCTAAAAACGTCGATCCTCACGCTGATTTGCCTCTTGCTTTTCTGAAAAAGAAAGAGGAGAGGGAGAAGTGGGCGCTAGAGTGTGATGTAAAAGAAGTTCAAGAGTCTCCTGTTGTCCAAGGTTACAGGCAACTGCTTCAGCGAGTCGGGCGTAGCGTCAAGAAAAATCCACCGACGGTGGTCGCTCTCATTCGCAATATCCAGCATCGTGGTTCCCTCCCTCACATCAATAGTATCATCGATATCTACAATGTAGAGGCGTTTTCTTCTTTGCTGGCGATTGGTGGGCATGATTTGGATAAGATTGGAGGGCAGATAGAGTTTTCTGTTAGCCAAAAAGAGGACATTTTCCTACCTATCTTATCAACGGAGAAGCATGTTGCGCAGACGGACTGTGTCTATCGTGATGAAAAAGGAGTTCTAGCTTGGCTGGATGTCCGAGATAGTGAACATTACAAATTTGATGAGGATACAAAAAATGCTATTTTCATCATTCAAGGGAATGAAAACACTTCTGTCGAGATGCGTTTAGAAGCGTTAGAAGAAATTGAAAAGGATTTGGCTGCTTGCATGCCTGATTTGCAGTTTGAAAAGAAAGTCATTTCACTTGAAGAAAACCGCACGGTGGTTCAGGACATTTACTGAGTTTTATAGTACCCACTTTATGGTATGTAAACAAAGGAGGAAAGTGCCATGAAGAACAAATTGAAACAATGGAACTTGTTAGGTTTAGCACTTGCAGGTCTAGCTCTACTAGCTCTCCCCCAAACTGGTCAAGCCTTTGAACTAAAAGAGCTCTGGCCGATTAAAGGTGGTATTGTCTATGAAAATGGCAAGGTAGCTCGCTTTAATAATGGACATGAAGTAGATATTCAGGTTTTGGATTTGCCGAAAACTGAAAAAATCGAGTGGACGGTCAGTCTAAACGGTCAGGATCAAACGACGAATTTTCTAGGGCAGGAAAAGGAAAAGTCCATGATTGGTGAAGAGGGACGTTTCTTACATTTCTACGTGCCTTATGGTTATCGTGGAGATATCAAGGTGGAAGCCAAGAGTGGAGAGGAAGTCAAGACTTGGTCGACGAAGGTCATGGATGATATTTATCACGGTGGAAAGAGTAGTTATTATCGCCTCGAAGAAGGAAAAGACCAATATACTTATTTAGATACAAAATGGGATTATGAAACAAAGACTTATACAGCAACCCTGCCAGCGACTTCTAATGGTAAGAAAGTCGTAGCATGGAGAGGAAGTCAATATGATAGTGTGAAGCTTGAGAAACCCGGAGAAATAACTCGACCATACAGGGGAACTAGTTTGCTTCGTTTTTATCCAATTTTTGAAACTGAAGGCTGGTTCAAATCAGACTCGATCTGGTATTATCAAAAACAAGGGGAACTGATTTCTAACGATTGGGTATACTACCAAGGAAATTGGTATTTCATGGATGGTGCTGGCGGTATGGAACATGACGGTTGGATGTGCAGAGAAGATATTTGGTACTATTTCAAGGGATCCGGAGCTATGGCTAGTCAAGAGTGGATTTATGATCAAGGTAAGTGGTATTTTGTAAACTCTTCAGGCGCCATGTTAAGTCAAGAGTGGTTCCGTTACGGTGACGATTGGTATTACTTCAAAGGCTCAGGCTCTATGGCCAGCCAAGAATGGGTTTATGTCCAAGGTAAATGGTATTATTTGGTAGACTCAGGGAAGATGAAAAAGAGTACTTGGGTTTATGATAGGGATGCTTGGTATTACTTGAATGATTCAGGTGCACTGTTGAGAGATGACTGGTTCTACTATGGTGGATCTTGGTATTACCTCAAGGGTTCAGGTGCTATGGCCAACCAAGAATGGATTTATAACCAAGGGAACTGGTACTATCTTACTGAGTCAGGTGCCATGAAGTCTAATGCTTGGATCAAGGACAAGGACAAGTGGTACTATCTGGATTCCTCAGGTAAGATGCTTCGCAATACCTACACACCTGATGGTTATTATGTCAGCAACTCAGGCGCTTGGCAATAAGAATTAGATGTCCTCTTTCCTCATTGAGGAAAGGGGATTTTCCTTGCCTATATAAGGCTTCCCTATTTGTCCTAGAGCCCTTTTTGTGTTACAATGAATGGTATGAAAGCTAAGAAATTATGGATGACTGGTTTGACAGTGGCTGGTCTAAGTGCCCTTGCCTTAGGGGCTAAAAAAGCAGCAGATAACCACAAACTGATGAAGACGCAAGAAGAGTTGACCGCTATCGTGCGCGAACTTTTCTCAGATATGGGTGAGATTGCGACTCTCTATGTTCAAGTCTACGAAAGTAGTCTAGAGCGACTTGTCGGAGGAGTCATTTTCGAGGATGGTCGTCACTATACCTTTGTCTATGAAAATGAAGACCTAGTCTATGAGGAGGAAGCCTTATGATTATTCCCAGTAGTATAGAAGAGCTAGCAGATTTTGTCGAACAAGATGGCAAGAAGGTCTTCTTTTTTGTGGCAGACTGGTGTGGCGATTGTCGTTATATCTATCCAGCCTTGCCAGAGATTGAGGAGATAAATCCAGAGTTCACCTTTATTCGAGTGGACCGAGACCAGTATCTGGATCTGGCCAAACTCTGGGATGTGTATGGCATTCCTAGCCTTGTTGTGCTAGAAAAGGACAAGGAAATCGGTCGTTTTGTCAATCGCGACCGTAAAAGCAAGGAAGAAATTAACGACTTTTTAGCAGGACTGAAGTAGGAGAAAAGGAAAGAATGATTTTTACATATAACAAAGAACATGTCGGCGATGTCCTTATGATTATCGTGAAAAACAGCGGAGATGCCAAACTGGATGTGGAGCGCAAAGGCAAGGTGGCCCGGGTTTTCCTCAAAGAAAATGGGGAAACAGTAGCTTGGAATATTTTCGAAGTTTCAAGTTTGTTTGAAATTGCAGAGCGCGGTCAAATCTTTTTGACAGATGAGCAAGTAGAACGTTTGAACCAAGAATTGCAGGCGGAAGGATTTACAGAAGAAATTGTCAATGACAAGGAACCTAAGTTCGTCGTCGGTGAAATTGTCGAGATGGTAGCCCATCCTGATAGTGACCACCTCAACATCTGCCAAGTTGCAGTTTCAAGTGACAAGACAGTGCAAATCGTTGCAGGGGCTCCCAATGCGCGTGTTGGGTTGAAAACCATTGTCGCTCTTCCTGGAGCGATGATGCCAAAAGGCAACCTCATTTTCCCAGGCGAACTTCGTGGTGAAAAGAGTTTTGGCATGATGTGCAGCCCTCGTGAATTGCATTTGCCAAATGCTCCGCAAAAACGTGGGGTTATTGAATTATCAGAAGACCAAGTTGTCGGAACTCCATTTGCCCCAGCCAAACACTGGACTGCCTAGGAAATTGTCAGTGTTTGATAGACCAGATAGAAGGAAATAAGATGGCAAAAAATGTAGTGATTACAGGAGCGACCTCAGGAATCGGTGAAGCGATTGCACGTGCTTATCTGGAGCAGGGGGAGAATGTCGTTCTAACAGGGCGACGGACAGACAGACTAGAGGCCCTCAAGTCAGAATTTGCAGAAACTTTTCCAAATCAAACAGTTTGGACCTTTCCACTGGATGTCACGGATATGGCTATGGTAAAGACAGTCTGCTCCGATATTTTGGAAACGATAGGGCAGATTGATATATTGGTCAATAACGCTGGACTAGCTCTTGGCTTGGCTCCCTATCAAGACTATGAAGAATTGGATATGCTGACCATGTTGGATACCAATGTCAAAGGTTTGATGGCAGTCACTCGCTGTTTCTTGCCTTCTATGGTAGCAGCCAATCAAGGTCATATTATCAATATGGGATCGACCGCAGGAATTTATGCCTATGCGGGAGCCGCTGTTTACTCAGCCACCAAGGCTGCTGTCAAGACTTTTTCAGATGGTCTGCGAATTGATACCATCGCAACGGATATCAAGGTGACTACCATTCAGCCTGGAATTGTTGAAACAGATTTTTCTGCGGTACGTTTTCACGGTGACAAAGAACGAGCAGCCAGTGTCTATCAGGGGATTGAAGCCTTGCAGGCACAAGACATCGCAGACACTGTTGTCTATGTGACCAGTCAACCCCGTCGGGTGCAGATTACAGATATGACTATTATGGCCAATCAACAGGCGACAGGTTTCATGGTTCATAAAAAATAAAAAATTTTCTCGAAAAGTTACAAATTTTTGTAACTTTTTTTGATTGTCTGCGAATAGATAAGTAGGAGGATGAAAAATGTATAATAAAGTTATCTTGATCGGGCGTTTGACGTCTACACCAGAACTGCACAAAACCAACAATGACAAGTCAGTGGCGCGTGCAACTATCGCTGTGAACCGTCGTTACAAAGACCAAAATGGGGAACGTGAAGCTGACTTTGTCAATCTGGTTCTTTGGGGAAAATTAGCTGAAACCATGGCAAGTTACGCAACCAAAGGTAGTCTTATTTCTGTTGATGGGGAGTTGCGTACCCGTCGCTTTGAGAAAAATGGTCATATGAACTATGTGACTGAAGTTCTCGCCACAGGATTCCAACTCTTGGAAAGTCGTGCCCAACGTGCTATGCGTGAAAATAATGCAGGACAGGATTTGGCAGACCTGGTCTTGGAAGAGGAAGAATTGCCATTTTAAGTAGTGAAAAGTCTGAGTTGGTCTCAGGCTTTTTATCTTGAGAAATTCAGACTTTTTTCTTGACTATTTCTGACCAAGTGATACAATAGAACTATAAATTAGCACTCGGTTACAAAGAGTGCTAATAATATGTAGTTCATCATGGAGGAAAACAGATGTTGAAACCATTAGGAGACCGTGTGGTCTTGAAAATCGAAGAAAAAGAACAAACTGTTGGAGGCTTTGTCCTTGCAGGATCAGCTCAAGAAAAAACAAAAACAGCCCAAGTTGTAGCTACTGGACAAGGTGTTCGTACCTTGAATGGTGACTTGGTGGCTCCAAGCGTTAAGCCTGGAGACCGTGTCTTAGTTGAAGCCCACGCAGGTCTTGATGTCAAAGATGGCGATGAAAAGTACATTATCGTAGGCGAAGCTAACATTTTGGCTATCATTGAAGAATAGAAGGAGAAAGTAAGTATGTCAAAAGAAATTAAATTTTCATCTGATGCTCGTTCAGCTATGGTTCGTGGTGTCGATATCCTTGCAGACACTGTTAAAGTAACCTTGGGACCAAAAGGCCGTAATGTCGTGTTGGAAAAATCATTTGGCTCACCACTCATCACCAACGACGGGGTGACCATTGCCAAAGAAATCGAGTTGGAAGACCATTTTGAAAATATGGGTGCCAAGTTGGTATCAGAAGTAGCTTCAAAAACCAATGATATCGCAGGTGACGGAACGACAACTGCAACTGTATTGACTCAAGCTATCGTACGTGAAGGAATCAAGAACGTCACTGCAGGTGCCAATCCAATCGGTATCCGTCGTGGGATCGAAGCAGCGGTTGCCGCAGCTGTAGAAGCCTTGAAAAACAATGCCATCCCTGTTGCCAATAAAGAAGCCATCGCTCAGGTTGCTGCCGTATCTTCTCGTTCTGAGAAAGTCGGTGAGTACATTTCTGAAGCTATGGAAAAAGTTGGCAAAGATGGTGTCATCACTATTGAAGAGTCACGTGGTATGGAAACAGAGCTTGAAGTCGTGGAAGGAATGCAGTTTGACCGCGGTTACCTTTCACAGTACATGGTAACAGATAGCGAAAAGATGGTGGCTGACCTTGAAAATCCATACATCTTGATTACTGACAAGAAGATTTCCAATATCCAAGAAATCTTGCCACTCCTAGAAAGTATTCTTCAAAGCAATCGTCCGCTCTTGATTATTGCGGATGATGTAGATGGCGAAGCTCTTCCGACTCTTGTATTGAACAAGATTCGTGGTACTTTCAATGTAGTTGCTGTTAAGGCTCCTGGTTTCGGTGATCGTCGTAAGGCTATGTTAGAAGATATCGCTATCTTGACAGGTGGAACAGTCATCACAGAGGATCTTGGTCTTGAGTTGAAAGATGCTACTATTGAGGCGCTTGGTCAAGCTGCTAGAGTGACTGTGGACAAAGATAGCACTGTTATCGTAGAAGGTGCTGGAAATCCTGAAGCTATTTCTCACCGTGTTGCGGTTATCAAGTCTCAAATCGAAACTACAACATCTGAATTTGACCGCGAAAAATTGCAAGAACGCTTGGCAAAATTGTCAGGTGGTGTCGCAGTGATCAAGGTCGGTGCTGCAACTGAAACGGAGTTGAAAGAAATGAAACTCCGCATTGAAGATGCCCTCAACGCTACTCGTGCAGCTGTTGAAGAAGGAATCGTTGCTGGTGGCGGAACAGCTCTTGTAAATGTCATTCCAGCCGTAGCTGATTTGGAATTGACAGGAGATGAAGCGACAGGGCGCAATATTGTTCTCCGTGCCTTGGAAGAACCTGTTCGTCAAATCGCTCACAATGCGGGATTCGAAGGTTCTATTGTTATTGACCGCTTGAAGAATGCTGAAGTTAGTACAGGCTTCAACGCAGCAACTGGAGAATGGGTCAACATGATTGAAGAAGGAATCATTGACCCAGTGAAAGTGAGCCGTTCAGCCCTTCAAAATGCAGCATCTGTAGCCAGCTTGATCTTGACAACAGAAGCAGTCGTAGCCAACAAACCAGAACCAGTAACCCCAGCTCCAGCCATGGACCCAAGCATGATGGGTGGGATGATGTAAACTTTCGCTACGAAGCAATTCATAAGAAACACAAAAGGAGGGATGTGTATTCCCTCCTTTTAAGGTTTTCTATTCTAAATAGATTTGAGCTCTCCTAACTTATATGATAAAATAAGACTAGAAAAAGGAGAAGAACATGATCGATGTAGAAGAAATTCTGAGCAAGATGAATCCCAATCAGAAGATTAATTATGACCGTGTCATGCAGAAAATGGTTCAGGTTTGGGAGAAAAATGAGCAACGTCCAACTATTCTCATGCATGTTTGCTGTGCTCCTTGTAGTACCTACACTCTCGAGTATCTGACCAAGTACGCTGATGTGACCATCTATTTTGCCAATTCTAATATTCATCCAAAAGCTGAATACCACAAGCGGGCCTATGTTACCAAGAAATTTGTCAGTGATTTCAATGAGCGAACAGGCCATACGGTTCAGTACCTAGAAGCTCCCTACGAACCAAATGAATACCGGAAGTTAGTCAGAGGACTGGAAGAAGAACCCGAAGGTGGCGACCGTTGCAAGGTTTGTTTTGATTACCGTCTGGACAAAACAGCGCAAGTGGCTATGGATTTAGGCTTTGACTACTTTGGTTCAGCCTTGACCATCAGTCCCCATAAGAATTCTCAAACCATCAACAGCATCGGAATTGATGTGCAAAAGATTTATACCACCCACTATCTCCCAAGTGATTTCAAGAAAAATCAAGGCTACAAGCGTTCGGTGGAGATGTGCGAGGAGTATGATATTTATCGTCAATGTTATTGTGGATGC
The DNA here is from genome assembly GCF_003943395.1 of Streptococcus oralis. GTDB lineage: Bacteria > Bacillota > Bacilli > Lactobacillales > Streptococcaceae > Streptococcus > Streptococcus oralis_BF. The sequence continues at coordinate 116,856 of NZ_RJPJ01000007.1, forward strand.
GTCTATGCGGCTCAAGCCCAGAATATTGACCTGGTTCAGGTTAAGAAGGATGCCACGGCTTTCTTGTTGGATAAGGATGTTGAAAAAGACTATTCCCACATCAAGTTTACTGTTACTAAATTAGATATATAGAAATCAACCCAGCTGTAAAGCTGGGTTTTTCAAATAAAAAAACCAGGGCTCTCACCCCGGCTTGACAACTTTACCGATTCTTTAGTTCTATGTAGCGTTTGTACCAAATGTTGACATAGGCTTCTGAGAAAGGACCGCGTCCATTGTTGATCCAATCAACAAGGATTTTAACATGCTCTTTCAAAATATAGTCTAAATCATCCGAATACTTCATTTTGCGTTTATGACGCTCATACTCTTCAACGTCTAAGAGACGCTTTTCACCATCAGTGAAGACCTTGACATCCAAATCATAATCAATGTATTTCAGGGCTTCCTCATCTAGATAGTAGGGGCTGGCCATATTGCAATAGTAGGAAATCCCATTATCACGAATCATAGCAATGATATTAAACCAATATTTTTTGTGAAAGTAAACAATAGCCGGTTCTCGAGTCACCCAACGACGACCGTCACTTTCGGTAACAAGTGTGTGGTCGTTGACGCCAATAATAGCGTTCTCTGTTGTTTTTAGTACCATGGTGTCCCGCCAAGTACGGTGAAGACTCCCATCATGCTTATAACTTTGAATTGTAATAAAGTCGCCTTCTTTTGGAAGTTTCATAACTAACCAACTTTCTACAATTTATAAGTTTATCGTTTACTATTATATCATAAATCGGTCTAATTTTTTTGAATTTTACACGAAAATATTAAAGATATTCTCTGAGAGCGCTGGCTATATCCGAAAAATCATAGCCTTTTCGAGCTAAAACTTGGGTTAAACGCTGTTTAAGTTCGTATCCTTCATACTTTTGAGCATGCTTAGCATATTGTTTGTCTAGCTCTTTAAAAATGAGTTCTTGAGTCGTTTCTTGGTCGACTTGGCTGTCCAAGTCATCAAAAGCACTTTTAGCATCAGCATAGGAGAAGCCCTTGTTTGTCAAGTTTTGGATAATCTTTTCTTGCAAAGCGCGCGCAGGAAGCTTTCCGGTGTATTTTTTAAGCAGTTTCTCCGCTACACGTTGAGCAACTTCTTTATAGTCAAAATCCTTTAGAACACCTTCAATAGTTGATTTAGCAACTCCTTTTTGAGTTAGTTTTTGAGTTAGTAAATAGGGTCCTTTATCTCCAGAAAGTTGATTGGCATTGATGATAGAGTAGGCATACTGACGATCATTAATCCAGTTAACTTCTTTAAGATTAGTGATAATTTGACTAGTGATTTTTTCATTAAGATCATACTTTCTCAGATACTCACGAACTTCCTTTTCGGTTCGAGCTTTAAACGATAGATGGTAGAGGGCGAGGCTCTTACCATAAGAAAACTGAGCAAAGTCCTGTATCTCGATGAATTCTTCCTTGCTAACCACCTTATCTTTAGACAACATAAAATGGACAATGGTATCCTCCGTGATATAAGAGGTTTGCTGTCCATCTAACTCCATCAAGTAGAGACGTTTTTTCTTTTCAAGTTTTGTGATTTTCATAGTTCTATTATACCCTAAAATGTGATAAGATAGGGGTATGAATCTGAAAGTCAAACAAAAAATACCTTTAAAAATCAAGCGGATGGGTATCAATGGTGAGGGAATCGGTTTCTACCAGAAAACCCTCGTTTTTGTGCCAGGAGCCCTCAAAGGAGAAGATATCTATTGTCAGATTACTTCTATTAAACGTAACTTTGTTGAAGCCAAATTACTAAAGGTCAATAAGAAGTCTAAATTTCGAGTCGTACCTGCTTGTACGATTTATAATGAATGTGGTGGTTGCCAAATTATGCACCTTCACTATGATAAACAGTTAGAGTTCAAAACGGACTTGCTCCACCAAGCCCTGAAAAAATTTGCTCCTGCAGGATATGAAAACTATGAAATTCGTCCAACTATCGGGATGCAGGAACCAAAGTACTACCGTGCTAAGCTACAATTCCAGACTCGGAAATTTAAAAATCAGGTCAAGGCAGGTTTGTATGCGCAAAACTCTCATTATCTCGTAGAGTTGAAAGACTGTTTGGTACAAGATAAGGAAACCCAAGTGATTGCGAATCGCCTAGCTGAGCTTCTCACTTATCATCAAATTCCCATCACCGATGAGAGAAAAACGCTAGGTGTTCGCACCATCATGGTACGCCGAGCGAGAAAAACGGGGCAAGTTCAGATAATCATTGTCACGAATCGCCAGCTTAATTTAAATAAACTAGTCAAAGACCTAGTCAAGGATTTTCCAGAAGTCGTCACTGTTGCAGTCAATACAAATACAGCAAAAACAAGTGAAATCTATGGTGAAAAGACAGAAATTATCTGGGGCCAAGAGAGTATTCAAGAAGGAGTGCTCGACTATGAGTTTTCTCTCTCGCCCCGTGCCTTCTATCAGCTCAATCCAGAACAGACAGAGATTCTCTATAGTGAAGCAGTTAAGGCTCTGGATGTTGGCAAAGAGGATCATCTGATTGATGCTTATTGCGGTGTTGGGACAATTGGATTCGCCTTCGCAAATAAGGTCAAGAGTCTCAGAGGGATGGATATTATTCCAGAAGCCATTGAAGATGCTAGGCGAAATGCTCAAAAAATGGGATTTGACAATACCCATTACGAAGCGGGGACAGCTGAAGAGATTATTCCGCGCTGGTATCAAGAGGGTTACCGAGCGGATGCCCTGATAGTCGATCCTCCTCGTACGGGCTTAGATGATAAGTTGTTGGATACCATTCTGGCTTATGTTCCAGAAAAAATGGTCTATGTATCCTGCAATGTTTCGACCTTAGCACGAGATTTGGTTAAACTAGTGAAAGTCTATGATCTCCAGTATATCCAGTCAGTCGATATGTTTCCCCACACCGCACGGACAGAAGCAGTGGTTAAGTTAGTGAAGAAAAGAAAAAATTAAATTCACTGAAAAAAGTCCTTGACAAAGTGTAAAAAGTAGGTATAATAGAAAGAGTTGAAAAGCTCAAGGTCCGTTGGTCAAGGGGTTAAGACACCGCCTTTTCACGGCGGTAACACGGGTTCGAATCCCGTACGGACTATGTGTGTATCGCAGGGACGAAAAAAGTAAAAAAAGTTTCAAAAAAGTGTTGACATAGGTCAACGGCTGTGATATACTAATATAGTTGTCGCTTGAGAGAGAAAGAGTGACAAAGACCTTTGAAAACTGAACAAGACGAACCAATGTGCAGGGCACTATAACTAAGGTTATAGTACT